>JANNWA010000151.1:0-2303 GCA_031408275.1 Pseudomonadota bacterium | reverse complement strand
CCTCTGACTTCGCGCTACGGCGCGCCGGTGCTGCTTGCCTACACGCTGCTCTTCGGCGCGCCGCCGGTGCTGCTTTTCACACTGCCCTGGCTGCTGGCCGAGCCCTGGGCGACGCTGCCCGTCACCCTCTGGCTGTGGATGTTCTACGCGGTCACGATCTCGTCGTTCCTCGGGTGGCTGGGCTGGGCGTGGATCAACCAGGTGCGCGGCATCGCGAAAAGCGCGCCGCTCATGTACATGATGCCGCCGATCGCCGGGCTGGTGTCGTGGATCACGCTCGGCGAAACGTTTACCTGGATCAAGATCACGGGGGCGCTGGTCACGATGGCGGGTGTCGCCTGGGCCCAGTTCGGCGGCGGGATCCGCAATGCGCTCTCGCAGGCCGACAGCGGGTAGGCTTCGCGAATCCGCGCGCGGGACAATGCCCTAGCCGGGCCGGTTCAGTTCCAGGCAAAGGACCGGAATGCCGCCGCGGCGGCGTCGATGCCCGCCGCATCGACATCGAGGTGCGTGCACAGCCGCGTGCGCGGCCCGATCAGGGCTTTGACGCCGTTCCCCTCCAGGTGTGCCGCGAGCGCCGCGCAACGGTCAGGCGCGACGCGCACGAAAACCATGTTCGTCTGAACCGGCTCGATTTCGAGCGCTTTGATGGCCGCGAGTTGTTCCGCCAGCCGCAGGGCATTGGCGTGGTCCTGCGCCAGCCGGCCGACGTTGTGCTCCAGGGCGTAGAGCCCCGCCGCGGCAACCACGCCGGCCTGGCGCATGCCGCCGCCCAGGATCTTGCGCGCCCGGCGGGCGCGGGCGATCAGCGCAGCGTCCCCGGCCAGCACGCTGCCGGCGGGTGCCCCCAGGCCCTTCGAGAGGCACGCCGACACCGAGTCGAACCCGCGGCACAGGTCTTCCACGGGCACACCAGCCCGCGCCGCGGCATTGAAGATACGCGCGCCGTCCAGGTGGAGCGCCAAGCCCCGCCTTTTCGCGAGCGCTATCGCTTCCTTCACCCAGGCTTGCGGGAGAACCTTGCCGCCGATGGTGTTCTCGAGGGCAAGGAGCCGGGTGCGCGCGAAATGCGGGTCGTCGGGCTTGATCGACGCCTCGACCTCCGCGAGGTCGAGCGTGCCGTCCGGCCGGTTGGAGAGCGGTTGCGGCTGCACCGATGCGAGCACCGCCCCTCCACCCGCCTCGTAGCGGTAGGTGTGCGCCTCCTGCCCGACGATGTATTCGTCGCCCCGCTGGCAATGGCCCATCAGGGCCGCCAGGTTGGACTGCGTGCCGGACGGGAAGAACAGGGCGGCTTCGAAGCCGAGCACCTGCGCGGCACGCGTCTGCAGCGCATTCACGGTCGGATCGTCACCGAACACGTCGTCGCCGACCTCGGCCGAAGCCATGGCGGCGCGCATTCCCGCTGAGGGGCGCGTCACCGTGTCGCTGCGCAGGTCCACGGCCATGATCAGATCTCGATCTGGGTGCCCAGCTCGATCACCCGGTTGGTCGGGATGTTGAAGTAGTCCGTGACGCTCGAGGCATTGCGCGCCATGGTGGCGAACATCCGCTCGCGCCAGAGCGCCATGCCGCCCCACTTGTCGAGCACCGGAATGAGGGTTTCCCGGTTGAGGAAGAACGACGTTTCCATCAGGTTGAATTCAAGGCCGTAGGGCTTGCAAAGCTCGAGGGCCTGCGAGACGTCCGGCCGGTTCTTGAAGCCGAAGCGCACCGCGATGCGGTAGCACTCGTGGCCCATCGGCTCGACCTCGACCCGCTCGCTGAACGGCACCCACGGCACATCCGCGATGGTCACCGTGAGGAACACCACGCGCTCATGGATGACCTTGTTGTGCGACAGGTTGTGCAGCAGCGCGTGCGGAACGGCCTTCGGGTCCGCGGCCAGGAAGATGGCCGTTCCCGGCACACGCACCGGCGGATCCGAAAACAGGGACTGCAGGAAAGGTTCGAGCGGGATCGCGGAAGTCTGCAGGCGGTGCACGAGGATCTGCCGGCCGCGGCGCCAGGTGGACATGACCGCGAAGATCAGGGTTGCCATCAGCAGCGGGAACCAGCCGCCGTCGGCGAGCTTGAGCATGCTGGCGGAGAAGAACGCCATGTCGATGATGATGAAGAACCCCGTCGCGAGCACGCACAGCACCGGGTTGTAGCGCCAGCCGTAACGGATCACGAAGAAGGTGAGGAAGGTGTCGATCGCCATCGTGCCGGTCACCGACAGCCCGTAGGCCGAGGCCAGCGCGCTCGAGGAACCGAAACCGATGACGGCCGCCAGAACGGAGGCGAGCAGGATCCAGTTCACG
>JANNWA010000150.1:0-9243 GCA_031408275.1 Pseudomonadota bacterium | reverse complement strand
GGATGCCGGGCACCGTGAGCGAAGTCTCGGCCACGTTGGTGGCCATGATGATGCGCCGCGCGTTGCCGCTGGGCTTGAACACGCGGTCCTGCTCCGCGGCCGAGAGCCGAGAGAACAGCGGCAGCAATTCCACCGGGCCGCGGCTCCAGGACTTGGTGTCGCGGCCGAGGATGGTCATGGTCTCGCGGATCTCGCGCTCGCCGGGCAGGAAGATCAGCACGTCGCCCGGCCCCGCCTTGCACAGTTCGGCCACGGCATCCACGAGCGCGGCCTCCTCCTCGTCGCGTGTGGTGTCCTCGGCATCGCCTTCCACTGGCCGGTAGCGCACCTCCACCGGATAGAGCCGCCCGGAAACCTCGATTACAGGAGCGTCGTTGAAGTGCTTCGAAAACTTCTCCGCGTCGATCGTGGCCGATGTAATGATCAGCTTCAGGTCCGGGCGCCTCGGCAGCAGGTTGCGCAGGTACCCGAGCAGGAAGTCGATGTTGAGGCTGCGCTCGTGCGCCTCGTCGATGATGATCGTGTCGTAGGCGCGGAGCTCCGGGTCGCCCTGCGTCTCCGCCAGCAGGATCCCGTCCGTCATGAGCTTCACGTAGGACTCGCGCTTCACCTTGTCGAGGAAGCGCACCTTGTAGCCGACCTGGTTGCCGAGCTCGGCCTTCAGCTCCTGCGCGATCCGCGCGGCCACCGAGCGTGCTGCGATCCGGCGCGGCTGCGTGTGGCCGATCCAGCCTCTTACGCCGCGCTGCATCTCGAGCAGGATCTTCGGGATCTGGGTCGTCTTGCCCGAGCCGGTCTCGCCGCAGATGATCACCACCTGGTGGGCCTCGATGGCCGCGCGGATCTCGTCGCGCCGGCCGTTGACGGGCAGCGCGGGATCGAACTCGGGTTTGGGCAGCCGGGCGAGGCGCTCGGCCTGGAGGTGGGGTGAGATCACTCGGCGCGGATTTTAGCGCGTCGCGAGGGGGTCGGGGCGGGCCGTCCCATCGCATATACTGGTCGCCATGGTCGACAAGAAGGCACCAGAGTCGCCTCGGGCATTGGTGATCGAGGACGACGAGCACATCATCCGGCTGCTTGAATTCATCCTGCAGCGCGAGGGCTACCGCGTGCAGACCCTGCGCGACGGGCGCAGCGCCATGGAGGCGATCGGCAGCCCGATGGCCGTGCCCGACGTGGTGACGATCGACGTGATGCTGCCCTACACGGACGGCTACCAGCTGCTCGCCGCGATTCGTGCCCGGCCCGCCTGGAAGGCCGTCCCCATCCTCATGCTCACCGCCAAGTCCCAGGAACGCGACATCGTGCGCGCGCTGGAGGCCGGGGCGAACGATTACCTCGTCAAGCCGTTCATGCCGGACGAGTTGCGCGCACGGGTGCGCAGGCTGCGCAAGCCATGATGCCGCGCGCGGCATGCTGCTTGCTCCTGCTCGCCGCATGCGGCGCCGCACGGGCGCAGATCCCGATACCGGCCAGGTCCGCGGTCGTGCCACCGCCGGCGGACGTGTGGCGCGCGAGCACGGAGATCGAAGCCGGCGGCACGCACGAAAACCTCACTGGCGGCAACACCGACTGGCGCAGCATCTACCTGCATGGCGTGCACCGCAGCGACGCGCAGCACACCTTCGTGGGCACCGTGCGCGAGACGGAACGCTTCGGCCTGCGCGACAACGAAGCCAGCGTCGGCGCGTACTTCCCGCTCGGCGGCGCATGGCAGGGGCTGGTCGAGGCGACGGCGAGCGGGACCTACCGCGTGCTGCCGAAGTATTCCCTGTTCGGCCAGGTATTGCGTTCGCTCGGCGGCGGCTGGGGCGTGAACGCAGGCCTGCGCCACAGCGAGTACGCGAGCAGCGGCGCGAACCTCTTGGTCGCCGGGGTCGAGCGCTACTTCGGCAACTACCGCGCGGGCTACACGTTCTATTCCGGCCGGCCGGAGGGCGCCGCCTCGGGGCCGGCGCACCGGGTCCAGCTCGACTACTACTACGCCGAGCGCAGCATGATCGGCCTTTCGCTCACGCGCGGGCGGGAGGTCGAGAACGTGGGACCGCCGACGGGTATCGTGTCGAGCGACGTGCGCGACGTCACGCTGACCGGCCGCCACTGGCTGAGCCAGGACTGGGCACTGACCTACGACCTGCTCAGCCACCAGCAGGGCACCTTCTATCGTCGCGACGGCGTGCGGCTTGGCCTTCGGTACCGTTTCTGACCCCTTTGTCGCGCTCGCCCTCCGGGCCGGCGTGATGGCGCTCGCGGTCAGCGCCGCGCTGATCGTAGCGGTCGTGGTCCTGCGCATCATGTTGCTGGCCTCGGTGCGCCGGGACGCCCGGTTCGCGCGCGCGTGGCAGGACGTCTTCGCGGCACGCGCCGCCGAACCCGTGCGCGCGGAGCCGCCGGCCCTGGCGCGCGCCGACCGCGAGCGATTCATCGGACTGTTCAACCGTTACCAGGGTTCGGTGCGGGGCGACGCGCGTGTGCGGCTCAACGCCCTGGCCCGGCAACTCGGCATGGACGCGTATGTGCGCCGGCAGCTCGGCGCCCGCGACCTGGGGCGGCGCATGGCGGCGGTGCGCGCCGCCGGCTACCTGCGCGACGCCGCGGCGACACCCGCCCTCGACATCCTCGCGGCGGGCGCAAACCCGGTCGCCTCCCTGCGCGCGGAGCATGCGCTGCTCGACATCGCAGGCGCGGAAGCGCTGCCGGAATTCCTGCGCAAGGCAGGCCGGCGCGAGGACTGGCCGCTGGCGCGCGTGGCCGCGATCCTGGCCGAGCGCGAGCCGCAGGAATTATCGGCACCGCTCGCTGCGGCAGTGCGCGAGGCCACCGCCGGCGGGGCCGCAGGGCCCGGAGCCGCGCGCCTCGTCCGGCTGCTGGACTGCGCGCCGCTCGAGCACGCCACGCCGGTCGTGGCCGAACTGCTGGGCGGAGCGACGGACGCGGAGATCCTCACCGCCGCCCTGAGCGCGCTGCGCGATCCCGGCCAGCTTGCGCGTGTGCGCGCGCTGGCGGGCCACGCGGAATGGTTCGTGCGCGTCGAAGCCGTGAAGGCAATCGCCCGCCTGGGCGTTGTGGAAGACCGCTTCCTGCTGCTGCGCATGCTCGCCGACCCGAGCTGGTGGGTGCGCTACCGCGCGGCGCACGCGCTTGCCGCGCTCCCGGGGTGCAGCACCGATTACCTGCGCCACGTGCGCAACGCGCTGCCGGACCGCTACGCCGCCGACATGCTGGCGCAGGTCATCGCCGAACGCGGACCCGCATGAGCGCAGAGCCCGTCGTCGCCGCGCTGCAGTGGGTGTTCCTCGCCTACTTCGTGGGCCTCAATGCGGGGTACGTCGCCCTCAACCTGCTCTCGTTCGGCACCATCCGCCGCCACCTCGGCGAGCGCTCCGGCGCAACGCTCGAGCGGCCGCAGGACGGATTCGAGCCGCCGGTCTCCATCCTGGTGCCGGCCTACAACGAGGAGGCCACGATCTGCGCCTCGGTGCGCTCGCTGCTGCAGCTCACTTACCCGGAGTACGAGGTCATCGTCGTCAACGACGGCTCGAAGGACGGCACCCTGCAGGCCCTGCTAGCCGAATTCGAGATGGTGCCGTTCCCCGAGGCCTACCGGGTCAGCCTGGAGGTGAAGCCCGTGCGCGGCATCCACCGATCCACGCGCTTCCCGAACCTGCGGGTCGTGGACAAGGACAACGGCGGCAAGGCCGACGCGCTCAATGCCGGGATCAACACCGCGCGCTACCCGCTGGTATGCGGCGTGGACGCGGACTCCGTACTCGAGCGCGACAGCCTCGCGCGCGTGGTGCAACCGTTCCTCGTCGACCCGTCAGTGGTGGCGGTGGGCGGAACCGTGCGGATCGCCAACGGCTGCACCGTGCGGGGCGGCTTCCTGGCCGAGGTCGGGCTGCCGCGCAACCTGCTCGCGCTGATCCAGATCGTCGAGTACCTGCGCGCGTTTCTCTTCGGCCGCGTCGGCTGGTCCGCGCTCAACGGGCTGCTGATCATCTCCGGGGCGTTCGGCCTGTTCCGCAAGGACGTGGTGATTGCGGCCGGCGGTTACCTGCACGACACGATCGGCGAGGACATGGAACTGGTGATCCGGCTGCACCGCCACTGCCTCGCGCGGGGCCGCCCGTACCGCATCGCCTTCGTGCCCAACCCGGTGTGCTGGACCGAGGCGCCGGAGGACCTGCGCGTGCTGAAGAACCAGCGGGTGCGCTGGCAGCGCGGACTGGCCGAGAGCATGAGCAAGAACCTCGGGCTGCTGTGCAAGCCGGGCAGCGGCGCGGTCGGCTGGCTGGCGTTCCCGTTCTTCGCAGTGTTCGAGTGGATGGGTCCGCTGATCGAGGTGGTGGGCTACGTGTTCATGGCCGCGGGCGCGTTGCTCGGCGTGGTGCCATGGCAGGCGTTCTGGGCGTTCCTGCTGGTCGCGGTGGCCTTCGGCATCGTATTGTCGGTCAGTGCGATACTTTTGGAGGAGATCTCGTTCCATACCTACGAGCGGCCGCACCAGCTCGCGGCGCTGCTCGGAGTCGTGCTGGTGGAGAACCTGGGCTATCGCCAGCTCAACTCGGTCTGGCGGGTCTGGGGCCTGCTGCAGTGGCTGCGCGGCGGCAAGGCCCGCTGGGGCGAGATGACGCGCCAGGCGAAATGGCAGGAGAAGGGATGAATACGCGCAGCAGGCCCGCAAGGCGGCTTAGGGGTTATCTGAGTGACCTCGGCGCATTCGCCCAGGCGATGACCTTCCTCGCCCTCGGCCTGATCGCGCTGGCTGCCACCGTGATCGCATGGGACAGCGCGCGCCTCGCCGCCGACCAGGAGGCCGAACTGAGCTTCGCCTACCGGGGCGTGCGGGCCGCCGAGGAGATCGCCGAAAGGTCGCTCGATAACGAGCAGGCGCTGCGTGGCGCGGCCGGGCTGTTCGCCGCCCGCCTGCACGTGGAGCGGGGCGAATGGCGCCGCTACGTCGATACGCTCAACCTCGCAGTCGCCTATCCGGGCCTGCAGGCCATGGGCTTCGCGCGGCGCGTGGCGGCGGCTGAACTCGCGAGCTACGCGCAGTCGGTGCGGCGCGAAGGCTTCCCGGAATACGCGGTGCACCCGCCCGGCGAGCGCCGCGAATACGTCATCACCGAGTTCATCGAGCCGTTCGAGGGCCGCAACCGCCCGGTCCTGGGCTTCGACCAGATGTCCGACCCCGCGCGCCGCGCGGCCCTCGAGCGGGCGCGCGACACGGGCCGCCCCGCGATCACCTCGAACCCCGCACGTGCGACGGAGGGCAGCGGCGCTCCGCGCCCGAGCCTGGTGATCTTCATGCCCGTCTACCGCAACGAGACCGTCCCCGCGAACCAGGCCGGGCGGCGCGCGGAACTGCTCGGCTTCGTATACGCCCGCCTGCGCCTCGAAGACCTGCTGCCCTCGTTGCACGGCAACGAGCGCGACCTGGGCATGGAACTGTATGACGGCGAGGTGGAGTCGGACGCGACACGTCTCTACGGCGGCCCCCAGACTGCCGGCGTGCACGAGCCGAAGTTCACGCGCACGCATCGCATCGCCGTAGCCGACCGCGCCTGGATGCTGAAGACGTACTCGCTGCCGGCGTTCGAGAAAGCCGCCAGCGACGACCGCCCGCGCATCATCCTGGTATCCGGATTGGGCATCACGGCACTGCTGCTAGCGCTGCTGTGGTCGGTCCTGCGCACCCGTACCGATGCACTGCGGCTCGCGGACAAAATGACCCAGGCCCTGCGCGAAAACCAGGAGAGGCTGGGCCTCGCCCTGTCGGCGACCGGCGTGGCGATCTTCGACTGGGACCTGGCCAGCGGTAACGTCCACCTCTCCGAGCACTGGGCCGCCATCGTCGGCGGCGCGCCCGGGCCGCGCGCCACGACGATGCCCGAGCTGGAGGCGCTGGTCCATCCGGCGGACATTGCCGCGGTGCGCGAAAAGGTGCGCGCGCTGCTCGCGGGAGAGATCGAGCTCTACCGCGTCGAGCACCGCGTGCGGACCGCAGATTTCGGCTGGAAATCGATCCTCAGCCAGTCGAAGGTCACCGAGCGCGATGCGGGCGGGCGCCCGCTGCGCGTCACCGGCACGAACGCGGACATTTCGGCGCTGCGCGAACTCGAGCGCATGAAGAGTTCCTTCATCGCCACAGTGAGCCATGAGCTGCGCACCCCGCTCACCGCGATCCTCGGCCCGCTCGCGCTGGTGAAGAACGGCGAAACCGGGCCGCTGCCGCCGGATGCACAGTCGTTCGTGGACATCGCCTTCGCCAACAGCGAGCGGCTGGCAGCGCTGATCAACGACATCCTCGACCTCGAAAAACTGGATTCGGGCGAGATGACGTTCGACATCGGCGCGGTGGATGTCGCGCAACTCCTGGAGGAGGCGCGCAACCTGCATGCCGGCCTCGCCGCACAAAAAGGCGTGGCCCTGGCGGTCCGGGCCGCGCCCGGCCTGAGCGTGAAGGGCGACGCCCACCGGCTTGCGCAGGTCCTCGGCAACCTTCTCTCAAATGCGCTCAAGTACTCGCCGCGCGACAGCGCGGTAACCCTGGCCGCGCATCACGCGGACGGCAGCGTGCGGATCGAAGTGGCGGACGAAGGGCCGGGCGTGCCCGAAGCGTTTCGCGCGAAGATCTTCACGCGCTTCGCGCAGGCCGATGGCACCGACACGCGCAGCCGCGGGGGCACCGGCCTCGGGCTCTCCATCTGCAAAGTGATCGTCGAGCGGCTGGGCGGACGGATCGGGTTCGAGCCGGGCCAGGGCGGCGGCAGCCGGTTCTGGTTCGAGCTGCCCGCCAGCGGATCCTGAGCGACCCCGCACTACCCTATTCAATGGCAGCCGCCAGGCGCCGCCACCGGGCGCGCGGACCGGTTCGCACCCTTCGCCTCCGTCATTCCTCGACCCGCTTCTCCTCGAAGAACCGGTACAGCGTCGGCACCACGACCAGCGTGAGCAGCGTGCAGGCGCTCGGACAGGCGCACCACGGACTGGAAGCGCCCCTTCCCTCAGTCGGCCTCAGGCGCACGGCGCGCGTTGCCGCGCAGCAGCCGCAACAGCACGGTACCCAGGATGCCCAGCCCCAGCACGACGAGCTCGCGACGGCGTAGGCAGCCCACCCCAGCAGGGAACAGACCGCGAGCAGCGACATCACGGCAATCCACAGGAGCGTCTTGAGCATCTTTGGCCTTTTTCTTCGCCGATTCCCGTTACGTCAAGGCCGCCGCGGCACCGGTCCCTTGCGCGTTCATTCAGGAGAAAGCGCAAACCCATTGCACCGCAACACATGCGGAGAGTATCCGCGCGCGCGGCGCTATGCGCTCAGGGACGCGCCTTCTTGCCGGCGAATGCCGCAACCAGTCCGCTGCCGAGCGCGCCGAGAACCAGCAGGGTCACGGTTCCCAGCGCCCAGATGACCCATACCGCCGCGACGATCCATGCCGCCGCGATTGGCAGCGAACCGACAACACTCTCCAACAGTGGCCCTGAGGCGACGATCGCGGACTTGAACGCCTCGAACACCCCGGCCGGCAGCCATGGCGCAAGCCAGGCGGGCAGCGCCAGCTGTTCGATCCAGGCCGACGCGGCGGCCGGATTGCCGGCGCGCCAGCCCGGCCAGCTCACCAACGCGTGCGCCGCCCAGGCAACGAGCGACCAGAACGCGAGCAACACCGCAACCACGGACCAGACCAGAGCATGAATCATGCGAGCCTCCTAGAGCAATGCCGCGGCCGAGAGATCCTTCGGCGTGTTCATGCGGCGATAGTAGAACGTGACGGCGGTCGCACTCAGGACGATGAACAGCGCGTAGAGCGCGGGGTGCCGGTGTGCGCGATCTCGGTCATGCGGCCGGCTTCCTCACGCGATGAATTTCGGCCAAAGCTGGACCGCTTCGACCGCCACGATCACCGCCCAGACCGCGATGCTGATGCCCACTGCCGCAGCGGCGATGTCCTTGATGACCCCTATCTTCTCGTCGTGCCGGGTCTCGACGAAATCGCACAGCGCTTCGATCGCGCTGTTCAGCATTTCGGCGATCAGCACCAGGCCCGTGGCCAGCAGGATCAGCAGCACATCCACCCACTGGCGCGCCCAGAACGCCGCCGCTAGCAGCACCGTGGACACCGCCAGCTTGTAGGCGACGCTGAAGTCGTAGAGCGCAGCGAAACGCAGTCCGGACCAGATTGTGCGCAGCTTGCGGATCGGGTGGTAGCCGGGTTCGCCGGTGCCGAGGAATTTGTTACGCATGCGCCGCCCGCTCCGCACGCGCGAACCCCAGGGCCCACAGCGCAGCCGCCGCCGTGCCCGCGAGCACGTCAGTCGGGAAATGGACCTGGAGATAGAGCCGGGAGACGCCGACCAGCGCGATCAGCACTAGCGCCGCCCCGAGCCACCCGGCGCGTTGGCCGTGAGGCGCGAACGCCCATACCGCGGCCAGCGCGAAGGCGGTGATCTGCATCGCGTGGCCGCTCGGAAACGAAGCGTCCGCCGGGACCGCGATCAGCAGATTCTCCGCTTGCGGCCGGGGACGGGAGACCAGCAGCTTGACAAGGTAGGCGAGCCCGACCGCGCCGCCGAACGAAATCGCGAATCGCATCGCGCGCTCGCGCCCGCCGCGCCGCCAGAGGAGGACCACGGCGAAGCCGGCCAGCGGCAGCAGCAGCCAGAGCGAGCCCAGCCAGGTCAGCGCGACGAACATCGCGTCGGCCGCAGGCTGCCGTTGCCCGGCGAACCAGTCGAGCACGCGCATCTCCCAAGCGGCGGGGCCGCAGTCGCCTGCGGTGCAGACTGCGGCGGTGGCGGCGGCGAGCACCGCGAACGCGCCGATCCCGAACGGCAGCCAGAGGCAGGGTCGCATGCCGGGGGCCTAGGAATTCCGCACCAGCGCCACGAGATCGCGGGGATCAAGATTGCTCGCGCGCTGTTCGATCTGCGGGGCGAGGCGCTGTTGCAACTTGCCGCCCTCACCGAGCAAGCCCTGAAACAGCGACTTCAGCTTCTGAGGATCCAACCGCCGCCCGCCCGCGTAGTACTGCTCGGCCATCTGGCCGAGGGCGTAGGTGGTTGCGAACGACAGGGCGGCGCCCGCGCCAGCGCGCCCGATCGAGCGGCCGACACCACCGAGCGCGCCTCCCAGCAGACCGCCCAGAAGCTTCCTGCCGAAGCCCTCAAGATACTGCGAGGTGAGCCCGACGCCGAGCGTGGCGAGCAGGTCCTTCACATGGCCGCGGTCGAGTTCGAAAC
>JANNWA010000149.1:0-7912 GCA_031408275.1 Pseudomonadota bacterium | reverse complement strand
CGCTCGGCCTCGCGCAGCACGTGGTGCGGGTCGGCGGAGAACTCCAGCGCATGGGGCAGCACCAGCAGGTCGATGCTGTGGGAGGCAATCGGCAGCTGCAGCGGGTCGGCGGTCACCGCGCCGCCCGGTTCGAGGGCCAGCGGGAAGCGGTACGAGATGCGGTTGCGCCGCAAGAAGTCGATCCCCGGCAGGCCCACCTGCACCGCCCGGAACCCGAACACATCCTCGACCGCGCTGTCAAACTGGCCGAGCTCCCAGTCGAGCACATAGCGACCCTGGGGCGTTTGGAGCCATTCGGCAAGCGTGGGGGAGACGGCCGGAGCTACAATGGGCATATGATGAATATCGTTCCGCTGAAGGCGTTCAAGGATAACTATATCTGGACGCTGCGCACCGCCACGCATGCCGCAGTGGTCGACCCGGGTGAAGCACAGCCCGTACTCGACTATCTCGCGGCCGAGGGCCTGCAGCTGGCAGCCATCCTTGCCACGCACCACCACCCCGACCACGTCGGCGGGATCGCAGAGTTGCTGCGTACCCGCGCCTGCCCGGTCTATGGCCCGAAAAACGAGCCCATCCCCACGCTGACCCATCCGGTGTCCGAAGGCGACCGGGTCCGCATCCCGGAAATCGGCGCCGAATTCTCGGTGCTGGACATCCCGGGACACACGCGGGCTCACATTGCTTATTATGGCTTAGAGTCCCTCTTCTGTGGCGACACGCTCTTTGCGTGCGGCTGCGGGCGCGTGTTCGAAGGCACGCCCGCGCAGATGTTCGCTTCGCTGGCGAAACTGCTCGCGCTGTCCGATGACACGCTCGTCTATTGCGGCCACGAATACACTCTTGCGAACATGCAGTTCGCCAAGGCCGTCGAACCTGCGAACGCGGCCCTTGCCGCGCGCGAAAAGCGCGACCAGGCCCTGCGCGAGCGCGGCCTGCCGACGCTGCCCTCCAGGCTCGGCGACGAGAAGGCCACCAATCCTTTCCTGCGCTGCCGCGAACCCGCGGTCATCGAATCCGCGAACAAGTACCTCGGTTCGCGCATCGCCGACCCGGTGAGCGTGTTCACCGCGATCCGCGAGTGGAAGAACGGGTTCTAGTGCCGGTCGCAGGCAAACGGCTGGCGGCCCGCGCACGCGCGGCGCTGTGCTGCGCGCTTGCCGCATCGGTATTCGGCGGCTGCGCCTCGGTCCCGGAGGATCCGGGCGTGCCGATTTCGCCGGTGGCCAGAAAGGCAGCCCCCGCTGCTTCGCAGGCCAGTACGCCTCCTCTCGCTTTCCAGCCCGCAACACCCGCGCCCGTCGACCCAAAACCGCTGGACGCCACCCGGCTGCCACCCTTCGACGGCGAGAAGCAGGAAGTCAAGGCGCCGCTGCGCAGCGTGGCCACGGTCGATCGGACCGTACAGCCCGACGACCTGTGGGAGCGCATCCGCGCCGGCTTCTCGATGCCCAACCTGGAAGGCCCGATCGTGCAGGACCGCACCGCCTGGTACGCGGCCCGCCCTGACGCCCTCAAGCGGATGTTCGAGCGCAGCCGGCGCTACCTTTACCACATCGTCGAAGAGCTCGAAAAGCGCGGCATGCCCACCGAACTCGCGCTGCTGCCCATGGTGGAGAGCTCGTTCAACCCCATGGCCTACTCGCGCGCGCACGCCTCCGGGCTGTGGCAGTTCATCCCCGGCACCGGCAAGCGCTACGACCTCGCGCAGAACTGGTGGTATGACGGGCGCCGCGACATCGTGGCCTCCACGTCGGCGGCGCTGGACTACCTCAAGGACATCTACGAGATGAACGGGGACTGGCACCTCGCGCTCGCCTCGTACAACTGGGGCGAGAACGCCGTGGCCAAGGCCATGGAGAAAAACCGTGCCGCGGGACTGCCAATCGACTATTCCAGCCTGCGCATGCCCGAGGAGACACGCTATTACGTGCCTAAGCTGCAGGCGCTGAAGAACATCATCGCCAACCCGGCCCCGTTCGGCATCGTGCTCGACCCGATCCCGAACCAGCCCTACTTCGCCACGGTTTCGCGCGAGCGCGACATGGACATCCGGCTCGCGGCGAAACTTGCCGAAATGCCGGTCGACGAATTCCTCGCCCTGAATCCCGCCTTCAACCGGCCGATCATTCCGGCGTCCGTGAACGCCCGCATCGTGCTGCCTGCCGACAAGGTCGAACTGTTCCACGCGAACCTCGAAAAGTACGACAGCAAGACGCTGGTCTCCTGGCAGACCTACCACCCCAAGGCCGGCGAGAACCTGGAGGCGATCGCGAAGAGGTTCGGCGTCCCGGTGACGCAGCTGCGCGAAGTCAACGGGATCACGGCGCGCACCCGCGGCATGCCGGCCATCCTGGTCGTCCCGGTCAACGGGGCAGCGGTCGACACGGCAAGCCGGCTGCCGCTGATGTACGCGCCACCTATTCCCATCGCATCCACCCGCACCCTGGTGCACACGGTCAAGAGCGGGGAAAACCTGATTTCGATTGCCGGCAAGTACAAGGTGACCCCGGACGACCTGCGGCGCTGGAATCCGATCGGGAGACTCACAGTCGGCCAGCAGTTGCGGATCCAGGTCACGGCCTCGGTTCCGGTCACGCGGGCGCCTGTCAAGAAACAGAATAAATCCACTGCAATCAAGAAGAAGAGCAATCCTCCTAAAGCAAAGAAGAAGGTTTAGACAGGCAACCGTTGAGTCCTGCGTTGTTGCACCGCCACACCTCCCGGCCCCCAAAACCCCTTGCGGGCGGCTGAGACGAGTCTAGAATCAGACCCCCGATTTTCGTTTTACCCCACCCCCCTCCCAGCCATGTATCCCGCCTTGCGCAGGACGGCTTTTCTCTTCTTCGCGGCTTTCTGGTCGCTGTGGCCGACGCTTGCCAGCGCAGACCCGCTTGTCTTGTTCCTGCTCACCGCAGCAAAGCAGATCGCCTCGGCCGCGGCCATGGCCACCGCCAAGGCGGCGCACAACTCCGCCCCCGGGACGCCAGCGGCGCCTGCGCGGGCTACGACCTATCCGGGCACCGCGGTCGAACCGGAAACGCTCAAGCGGGTGATCGACCAGAGCTTCATCTACCTGTCCTCTACGCAGCGCACGGAGATATTCGACAGCCTGAACGCCAAGCTGCTCGACCCGAAGATGGGACCGAACCGCGCCGCCATGATTGAGTATTTCCTCGACCGGGCGCTGGCAGTGCGGGCCGCGCAAATGCAACTGGCCAGACTCTCGGGCGCGGACAAATCGCGCCTCGCCGATCAGTTCCGGCAGGAGACCGCGGGCCTGCCGGACGAGGATCGCAAGCAGCTGATGGCGCTTCTGGAGCAGCAACTGCTGCCGGTGCCCGCCGACCTGAACCAGATGCTGCTCGCGCAATTGCAAGAGTCGCGCTAGCGCTCCAGGCAAGAGTCGCGCTAGCGCTCCCTCCGACTCAGGCGTAACCGGCGGCGACGAGCTTGCGGGTGTACTCCGAAGCGGGGTCGTCGAGGACCTGCTCGATCGGCCCGCTCTCGATGACCTCGCTGTCCTTCATGACCAGCACCCGATGGGCCATGGCGCGCACCACGTCGATGTCGTGCGTGACCAGCACATAGCTCAGGCCGTGCTTGCGCTGTAGTTCCCCTAGCAGCTGCAGCACCTGTTTCTGGATCGTCACGTCCAGCGCGCTGGTCGGCTCGTCGAGCACCACCACGCGGGGATTGACGATAAGAGCGCGCGCAATCGCGATCCTCTGCCTCTGCCCGCCTGAAAATTGGTGCGGGTAGCGCGCCAGCAGCGGCTCGACGCGCCCGCCCTCGGTAAGCCCTACCTCGAGTAGCGCCTGGATGACGCGTTCGCGCCGCCCGGCTGCGGCCAGGCCCGGCTCATGGATCTCGAGGCCCTCGCCCACGATGGCCTCGATCGTGAGGCGCGGGGAGAGCGAGGACAGGGGATCCTGGAACACCACCTGGATCTGGCGGCGCAGTTCGCGTTTGCGCTCGGCATTCGCGCCCTGCCACGCGACCCCGCCGACCGAGATCTCGCCAAGGGCCGGCACCAGGTTCAGCAGCGCCAGCGCCAGCGTGGTCTTCCCGGACCCCGATTCGCCGATCACACCGAGCGTCTCGCCCGGCGCAAGTTCGAAGTCGGCACGCTTCACCGCGGTGAAGCGCCCCTTGCGGAACCACCCGCGCACGCCAGGCAGGCGGATCGGGTAGTCGACCTCCATCCCTCGCACCTCAAGCACGCGGCCTGCGCCGGGGGCAACGACATCGCGCACCGGCCGGCTGTCGATGAGCTTTTTCGTGTACTCGTGCACAGGGTGCTGCATGACCTGCGCAGTCGCCCCCTGTTCGACGATCCGGCCCCGCTCCATGACCGCCACGCTATCCGCGTATCGCCGCACTAGGTTGAGGTCGTGGGTAATGAGCAGGAGGCTCATGCCGGTTTCGGTGCGCAGCCGGTCGAGCAGCTCGAGGATCTGGAGCCTGATCGAAGCGTCGAGCGCGGTGGTCGGCTCGTCCGCGACGAGGATCTTCGGATTGCAGGCCAGGGCCATCGCTATCATTGCGCGCTGCCTCTGCCCGCCTGAAAGCTGGTGCGGATAGCTGCGCGCCCTGCGCTCGGGCTCCTCGATCCCCACGCGGCGCATGGCCTCGATGGCGCCGGCACGCGCTTCCTGCAGCGTCGGTGTCCCATGCAGCCGCAAGGACTCCGCGATCTGGTCGCCCACCACGTGCACCGGGTTGAGCGCCGTCATTGGCTCCTGGAACACCATCGCAATGTCGCGCCCGCGCAGGTCGCGCAGCTTTTCGGCGGGCATCCCCAGCACGTCCTCGCCCTCGAACAGCACCTCGCCCGACAAGCGCGCCGTATCGAGCAGGCGCATGAGGGAGAGCGCCGTGACCGTCTTTCCCGAGCCGGACTCCCCGACCAGCGCCAGGCGCTCGCCGGCACCGAGCGTGAACGAAATCCGGTCGACGACCTTGCGGGTACCGAACTCGACGCTCAGGTCGCGGACTTCGAGCCGGTTCATCCGGCGACTCCTCTGAGCCGGTTCATCCGGCGACTCCTTCGAGCCTGTTCATTCAGCGTCTCCCTCCAGCACCTTGCGCGGGTCGAGGGCATCGCGCAACGCGTCCCCGATGAGGATCAGCAGCAGCAGCGTGATCACAAGCACCGCAAACGTCGACAGCGAGATCCACCAGCAGTCGAGGTTGTTCTTGCCCTGGCTCAGCAGCTCGCCCAGGCTGGGGGTCCCCGGTGGCATGCCGAGGCCGAGGAAATCGAGGCTGGTGAGCGCGCCCACGGCGCCGGCCATCTCGAACGGCACCAGCGTCACCACTGGCGTGAGGCTGTTGGGCAGGATGTGGCGCACCATGATCCTGAAATTGCTCTGCCCGAGCGCGCGCGCCGCCCGCACATAGTCCAGCGTCCGGTTCTTGAGGAACTCCGCGCGCACGTAGGCCGCGATGCCGAGCCAGCCGAACACCGACAGCAACAGCACCAGCAACCAGAAGCTGGCCGTGAACATCGAGGACAGGATGATCAGCATGTACAGGGTCGGCATGGAACTCCAGATCTCGTTGAAGCGTTCCATGACGATATCGGTCCAGCCCGCGAAATATCCCTGGATCGCACCGGCCAGCACGCCGACCACGGCGCAAACCGCGGTCACGATCAGTGCGAACAGCACGGAGATCCGGAACCCGTAAAAGAGGCGCGCCAGCAGGTCGCGGCCGCTGTCGTCGGTGCCGAGGATGTTCTGCGCATCCGGTGGCGCCGGGTTGGGAGACAGGGAAAAATAATTGATCGTGCTGTAGTGGTACGGGTTCGGCGGATAGACGGTGAAATTGCCGGACCGCGAGAGGTTCGCGCGGATCAGCGGGTCGAGGTAATCGGTGGGCGTCGGGAAGTCGCCGCCGAACGTGGTCTCGGGCAGTGTCTGGACCAGCGGGAAGTACCATTGGCCGTCGTAGCGCACCACCAGCGGCTTGTCGTTGGACAATCCCTCGGCAAGCAGGCTGAGTCCGAACAGCACGAGGAACACCAGCAGGCTGTAGTAGCCCATGCGGTTGCTGCGAAAACGGCGCCAGGCACGGCGCGCCGGGCTCTGGCTGGTGGCGGTCTCAGTCAAAGTACGTGACCCGCGGATCGACCCAGATGTAACTGAGATCCCGCAGCAGGGTGGTGATCAGGCCGATGATGGTGAACAGGAACAGGCTGCCCATCACCACCGGATAGTCGCGCCGGATGACGGATTCGTACGACAGCAGGCCCAGACCGTCGAGGGAGAACAGGGTCTCGATCAGCAGCGCGCCGGTGAAGAACGCCCCGACGAACGCGGCCGGGAACCCCGTCATGATCGGGATCATGGCGTTGCGGAACACGTGCTTCCAGAGCACCGCCCGCTCGTCCAGCCCCTTGGCGCGCGCCGTCAGAACGTATTGCTTGCGGATCTCCTCGAGGACGGAGTTCTTCGTAAGGACCGTGATGACGGCGAATCCGCCCAGCACCATCGCGGCGATCGGCAGGGTGATGTGCCAGAAATAGTCCGCCACCTTGCCGAACAGGCTCAGTTCCGCCCAGTTCATGGACGTGAGCCCGCGCAGGGGGAACAACTGCACGAACGAGCCGCCGCCGAACAGCACCAGCAGCACGACGCCCATCACGAAACTGGGAATCGCAAAACCAAGCAGCACAACGAAGGTCGTCGCCGTGTCGAACCGGGTCCCGGCGCGCACGGCCTTCGCGATGCCCAGCGGCAGGGAAATCAGGTACACGAGGAGGAACGTCCACAGGCCGAGGCTGATCGAGACCGACAGCTTCTCGCGGATCAGCTGCCAGACGTCCTTGTTGTGGTAGAAGCTTTTCCCGAGATCGAAACGCGCGAACTGGGCCAGCATCTGGAAGTAGCGTTCGTGCGGCGGCTTGTCGAAACCGTACAGCTTCCTGATCTCCTCGATGCGCTTGGCATCCACGCCCTGCCGCCCGCGATAGCCGCTGTCGGACGCGGCCGGGCCCTCCCCGCCGCTCTCGCGGCCCTGCAACTGGGAAACGAGCTGCTCGACCGGCCCGCCCGGGACGAACTGAACGATGATGAACGTAATCGTCAGGATCCCGAGCAGGGTCGGGATCATGAGCAGAAATCGCTTAAGGACGTAGGACCACATCGCCTGCCCCCTAGGGTTTCTTCCACCAGGTCGACAGCACCCAGGCCTCGGCCTGGTAGTACTGCGGCATGACCGAAGGCTGCTCGAACTTGCCCGCGCGGTACGCCACCCGGTAGGTGTTCGAGTAGTACTGCGGAATCACGTAGTGGCCGTGGCGCAGGATGCGATCCAGCGCGCGCAGGCGGGTCACCAGTTCGGGACGGGTGCGCGCCGACACGATCTGCCCGAGGAGGCTGTCCACAGCCGGATCCCTGATGCCGATCAGGTTGCTGGAACCTTCGGTATCCGCCGACTTCGAGCCGAACCGGTCCATGAGCTCGTTGCCGGGTGCCTCGCTGCCGGGGACCCGCACGACGAACAGGTCGTAGTCGAACACGTCGAGGCGCTTTTGGAGAAGGGCGAAATCGACGATGCGCATTTCGGCGGCGATGCCAAGCTTGGCGAGCGCCTGGATAAAAGGGGTGTTCACCGGTCCGCTGCGCGGGGAGTTGTCGAGGAACTCGATCTTCAGCGCTTCGCCCTTCGCATTGCGCAGCGCCCCTTCGCGATAGGTCCACCCCGCGGCCGCCAGCAGGTCCTTGGCCTTGCGCAAATTATTGCGCAGGCTGCCGGGCGGCGTGGTGGTGGGGGGCTGCGGCACGTCATTGGTGAACACGCTGGCCGCGAGCTTGTCGCGCAAGGGCTCTAGCACGGCCAGCTCCTCCGGGCCTGGCTTGCCCTGGGATTCGAAATCGCTGTTGTTGAAGAATCCGCGCACCCGGAT
>JANNWA010000148.1:0-7721 GCA_031408275.1 Pseudomonadota bacterium | reverse complement strand
GACGCGGCCCGCGCCGGCGGCCTCAAGTTCTAAGCCAGGGGAAGACACGTTATGGCGAAGATGCAACCCAGGATGCAAAGCGAAGACCGCGGCGACGGTATGCGCGAGAAAATGATCGCGATCAATCGCGTTACCAAGGTGGTGAAGGGCGGCCGGATTCTCGGCTTTGCGGCCCTCACCGTGGTTGGTGACGGCGATGGCGGGGTCGGGATGGGCAAGGGCAAGGCCCGCGAAGTGCCGGTTGCCGTCCAGAAGGCGATGGACGAAGCCCGCCGGAAGCAGGTCAAGATCAGTCTCAAGAGCGGCACGCTGCACCACGCAGTGATCGGCCGCCACGGCGCGGCCGTGGTGCTGATGCAGCCCGCCTCGGACGGTACCGGCATCATTGCCGGCGGCCCGATGCGCGCGGTGTTCGAGGTGATGGGCGTGACCAACATCCTCGCCAAGTGCTTCGGCTCGACCAACCCCTACAACGTCGTGCGCGCCACCCTCAACGGGCTGCAAGCGATGAATACCCCGGCCGAGATTGCCGCCAAGCGCGGCAAGAAGGTCGAAGAGATCCTGGCCTGAGGACTGATGCCATGGCAGACAAGACAATCAAGGTAAAGCTCGTCAAGAGCATCGCGGGCTGCAAGCAGAGCCACCGGGATACCGTGCGCGGCCTGGGCCTCAGGCGCATGCACCACACGGTGGAGCTCGAAGACACTCCGTCGGTGCGCGGCATGATCAACAAGGTCTACTACCTCGTCCAGGTAGTGGCCTGATTCGGAGAAACGCAATGCGCCTCAATGATCTTAAACCGGCCGAGGGATCCAAACGCAACCGCCGCCGTGTCGGCCGCGGAATCGGCTCGGGCCTGGGCAAGACTGCCGGCCGCGGACACAAGGGTCAGAAGTCGCGTTCGGGCGGATTCCACAAGGTCGGCTTCGAGGGCGGCCAGATGCCGCTGCACCGCCGCCTGCCCAAGCGCGGTTTCACCTCGCCCACCCGCGGCCTGACGGCCGAAGTGCGCCTGGACGACCTGCAGAAGATGCCCGTGACGGACATCGACCTGACTGCGCTCAAACTGGCTGGCGTGATCCGCCGCGACGCGCTCGGCGCGAAGGTGATCCTGTCCGGCAAGCTCGAAAAGAAGGTCAGCCTCAAGGGCATAAAGGTCACCAAGGGCGCGCGCGCCGCTATCGAAGCCGCTGGCGGCACGATCGAGATCGAGGAGGCTCAGCCGGCTGCCGAGTAGGGCTCCGACTGAATCAGCATAGTGGCTACTGCGCTCCCGCAAGCCCGTTCCGGACGCTACGGCGACCTCAAGAAGAGGCTGTTCTTTCTTCTTGGGGCCCTGCTCGTGTTCCGGGTGGGTGCGCACATCCCTGTGCCCGGAATCGACCCGAACGTGCTGGCCGACCTCTTCAAGAGCCAGCAGGGCGGGATCCTGGGCATGTTCAACATGTTCTCGGGCGGGGCGCTGTCGCGCTTCACGATTTTCGCGCTGGGTATCATGCCGTACATCTCGGCATCGATCATCATGCAGCTCATGACGGCGGTCAGCCCGCAGCTTGAGCAGCTGCGCAAGGAAGGCGAGACGGGCCGCCGCAAGATCACGCAGTACACGCGTTACGGGACGGTGTTCCTCGCGCTCTTCCAGGCGACCGGTATCTCGATTGCGCTCGAGTCGCAGCCCGGTCTGGTGCTCGACCCGGGCCTGATGTTCCGCATCACCACGGTGACCACGCTGGTGACCGGGACGATGTTCCTGATGTGGCTGGGCGAGCAGATTACCGAGCGCGGCCTCGGAAACGGCATCTCCATCATTATTTTCGCGGGTATCGCGGCGGGCCTGCCCAGCGCGATAGCTGGCACGCTTGAACTGGTCAGGACGGGCGCAATGCACCCAGTCGCGGCGCTGTTCATCGTCGCGGCCGTCGTAGTCGTGACCGCCTTCGTGTGCTTCGTCGAGCGCGGCCAGCGCAAAATCCTGGTCAACTACGCCAAGCGCCAGGTCGGCAACAAGATCTACGGCGGACAGAGTTCGCACCTGCCGTTCAAGCTCAACATGGCAGGAGTGATCCCGCCGATCTTCGCTTCTTCGCTGATATTGTTTCCCGCTACCCTGCTCGGCTGGTTCGGCTCTGCGGAGGGCATGAACTGGCTGAAGGACGTGGCCGCGACTCTGTCCCCGGGGCAACCGATCTACGTGATGATCTATGCCGCTCTGATCGTGTTTTTCTGTTTCTTCTACACGGCGCTTCAGTACAACCCGAAGGAAACCGCAGACAACCTCAAGAAGTCCGGCGCATTCGTCCCGGGCATCCGGCCGGGCGACCAGACCGCGCGATACCTCGAGAAAATCCTCGTGCGCCTGACGCTCGCGGGGGCGATCTACGTGACCGTGGTGTGCCTGCTTCCCGAATTCCTGATCCTGAAATGGAACGTGCCGTTCTATTTCGGCGGTACTTCGCTCCTGATCATCGTGGTGGTGACAATGGACTTCATGGCGCAGGTGCAGGCCTACGTGATGACTCACCAGTACGAAAGCCTGCTCAAGAAGGCCAACTTCAAGGGCGGCCTCACGGCCCGCTAGAAGGAGAAGCGAAGCAGCTTATGTCGAAGGAAGACGTGATCCAGATGGCGGGCGAGATCGTCGAGAACCTGCCCAACGCGACTTTTCGGGTCAAACTGGAGAACGGTCACGTCGTACTCGGACACATTTCCGGGAAGATGCGGATGCATTACATCCGCATCCTGCCGGGGGACAAGGTCACGGTGGAACTGACCCCGTACGACCTTTCGCGGGCACGCATCGTGTTCCGCGCGAAGTAGGAAACAGGAGAGCACCATGAAAGTGATGGCTTCGGTAAAGAAGATCTGCCGCAAGTGCAAAATCGTCCGGCGCAAGCGCGTGGTCAGGGTCATCTGTACGGATCCGCGCCACAAGCAGCGCCAGGGTTAATGCATTGAACAATCAGTATTTTTCGGATATAATCTCCGGTTTTCCGTTTTCGCCGAAGATGTTCACAGAACTCGCCTCACAAAGATCTGCGGAGTAACTCATGGCTCGTATCGCCGGAATCAACATTCCAAACCACCAGCACGCCGACGTCGCGCTGACCGCCATCTTCGGCATCGGCCACGCCCGTGCCCAGGCCATCTGCAAGGCGGCCGGAGTCATCGGCACGCGCAAGATGAAAGACCTGGCCGACGCTGAAGTCGACCGCCTGCGCGAAGCGGTGGCCAAGTTCACCGTGGAAGGCGACCTGCGCCGCGAGGTTTCCATGAGCATCAAGCGTCTGATGGACCTCGGCTGCTACCGCGGTCTGCGGCATCGCAAGGGGCTGCCGGTTCGCGGCCAGCGCACGCGCACCAACGCGCGCACGCGCAAGGGCCCGCGCAAGGCCGCAATCGCAGGCAAGGCAGCACCGAGCAAGGGCTGATCCGTACAAGGTAACGATCGCAAGTACTGCGATTTGAACGAATTCTAGGAAACACATGGCCAAGATCCCAAATCAGCAACAGGTGCAGTCCGCGGCGCGGGCGCGCAAGAAGGTGAAGAAGAACGTCGCCGAGGGCATCGCCCACGTGCACGCCTCGTTCAACAACACCATCATCACGATCACCGACCGCCAGGGCAATGCGCTGTCGTGGGCGACCTCGGGCAACGCCGGCTTCAAGGGTTCGCGCAAATCGACGCCCTTTGCCGCGCAGATGGCGGCCGAGCGCGCCGGGCGCGCAGCCCAGGAGTGCGGGGTCAAGAACATCGAAGTGCGCATCAAGGGCCCTGGGCCCGGACGCGAGTCGGCCGTGCGCGCGCTCAATGCCATCGGCATGAAGATCAGCAGCATCGCGGACGTCACGCCGGTGCCCCATAACGGCTGCCGCGCGCCCAAGAAGCGCCGCGTCTAAGGCCAAGGAGAAATCATGGCAAGGAACCTCGACGCCAAGTGCCGTCAGTGCCGCAGGGAAGGCGAGAAGCTCTTCCTCAAGGGCGAGAAGTGCTTCACCGACAAATGCGCCATCGAGCGCCGCGCCTATGCGCCCGGCCAACACGGCCAGAAGAGCGGCATGCGCCTGTCCGACTACGGCAAGCAGCTGCGCGAAAAGCAGAAGATGCGCCGGATCTACGGCATCCTCGAGCGCCAGTTCCGCAAGATCTACGCCGAAGCCGACCGCAAGAAAGGCATCACCGGTGAGAACCTGCTGCAGCTGCTCGAATCGCGCCTTGATACGGTCGTGTTTCGCATGGGCTTCGGCGCGTCGCGCTCCGAATCCCGCCAGATCGTGCGCCACAACGGCATCCTGGTGAACGCGAAGCGGGTCAATATCCCGTCGTATTTCGTGAAGCCCGGTGACGTGGTCGAAGTGGCCGGCCCGGCCAAGGACCAGTTGCGCATCAAGGCGGCGGCGGAAGCCACCGAAAGCCGTGGCGTCCCCGAATGGCTGGAAGTCGACGCCAAGGCGCTCAAGGGCACGTTCAAGAACCTGCCCCAGCGCTCCGAACTGCCGGCCTCGATCAACGAGAGCCTGGTCGTCGAGCTTTATTCCAAGTAATCGCAATCAGACGCGGCCCGGGTTTCGGGCCGCGCGTTTTACCTACAGGTCAGGATAGCAAACATGCCGCAGACCGGATTTCTGAAGCCGCGCATCGTCGATGTGCAGAATCTTTCCCCGTATCACGCCAAGGTGACCATGGAGCCGTTCGAGCGCGGCTACGGCCACACGCTCGGCAACGCGCTGCGTCGCGTTCTACTCTCCTCGATGCCCGGCTATGCGCCCACCGAGGTGCAGATCGTCGGCGTCGTGCATGAGTACTCGACGCTGGACGGCGTGCGCGAGGACATCGTCGACATCCTCCTGAACCTGAAAGGCGTGGTGCTGCGCCTGAACAACCGCCAGGAAGCCATCCTCACGCTGAACAAGAAGGGCGAAGGGCCGGTGACTGCGGCCGACATCGAGGGGCAGCACGACGTCGAGATCATCAATCCCGAGCACGTCATCGCCCACCTTACGGCCGGCGGCAAGCTCGAGATGCAGATCAAGGTGGAAAGGGGCCACGGCTACGTGCCGGGGAACATGCGCTACCTGCCGGAAGAGACCAAGGGCATTGGCCGCGTCATCCTCGATGCATCGTTTAGCCCGGTGCGCCGGGTCTCCTATCTCGTGGAGGCTGCTCGCGTAGAGCAGCGCACCGACCTCGACAAGCTCGTCATCGACATTGAGACCAACGGGGCGATCGAGCCCGAGGAGTCGATCCGCTACGCGGCTAGCATCCTCGTCGAGCAGCTCTCCGTGTTCGCGCATCTCGAAGGCACGGCAATGCCCACCGAGACGCCCAAGTCCCCGCAGGTCGACCCGATCCTGCTGCGCCCGGTGGACGACCTCGAACTGACGGTGCGCTCGGCCAAGTGCCTCAAGGCCGAGAACATCTATTACATCGGCGACCTCATTCAGCGCACTGAAACCGAGCTGCTGAAGACGCCTAACCTGGGCCGCAAGTCGCTCAACGAGATCAAGGAAGTCCTTGCCTCGCGCGGACTTACGCTCGGCATGAAGCTCGAGAACTGGCCGCCCGCCGGCCTCGAGCACGGCAGGAACTAGGAACAAAGGATCAAGCCATGCGCCACGGCCACGGACTCAGAAAACTCAATCGTACCTCGAGCCACCGGCTCGCCATGTTCCGCAACATGGCGGTTTCGATGTTGCGCCACGAGACCATCAACACCACCCTGCCCAAGGCAAAGGAGCTGCGCCGGATCGTCGAGCCCCTCATTACGCTCGGCAAGGCACCGACGCTCGCCAACCGGCGGCTTGCGTTCAATCGTCTGCGCGACCGCGATATCGTGGGCAAGCTCTTCAATGAGCTGGGCCCGCGCTACGCAAAGCGCAACGGCGGCTACCTCAGCATCCTCAAGAACGGCTTCCGCAAGGGCGACAACGCCCCGATGGCGCTGGTCATGCTGATGGACCAGCCGGAAAAGTCGGCCGAAGCCAAGCCTGCAGACAAGGCTGCTGCATAACCTGGCAGCGAATCGGCAGGGCGAAAAGGCCGGGTACTCCCCGGCCTTTTTCTTTTACAGGACCAGGATCGCCCGGTAGTCGTTGACGTTCGTGCGCGTGGGGCCGGTGACGACAAGGTCGCCGATGCCGGAGAAGAAGCCCCACGCGTCGTTGTCGTTCAGCAGCTGCTTCGCGCTCAGCCCTTGCCGCGTGGCGCGTGCAACGGAGTCTGGCGTCAGCAGGGCGCCCGCGTTGTCCTCCGAGCCGTCGATGCCGTCCGTGTCGGCGGCGATTGCGTGCACGGCCTCCAGCCCTTCGAGCTCTATGCCCAGAGACAGCAGGAACTCGCTGCAGCGTCCGCCACGGCCCTTGGCGCGGACGGTCACTGTGCACTCGCCACCGGAGATCAATGCGACGGGCGGCCTGAATGGAGCGCCGTAGGTCCGGATTTCACGGACGATTGCGGCCATCACCTTGCCGACCTCGCGCGCTTCCCCGGTGATCGAGTCCCCCAGGATGACCGCGGGAATGCCGTTTGCGCGGAACACTTCCGCCGCCGCCTCAAGCGAACGGTGCGCCGTGGCAATAACGCGATTCTCGGTGCGGACGAACACTGGATCGCCGGGCTTGGGTGTTTCGCCGAGCGCGCCCCGTGCCCCGTCTTCAAGATGCCGCCTCACGTTTGCGGGCGGGTCCACTGAATATTTCCCCAGGATTTCCAAGGCGTCCCGGTAGGTGGACGGGTCGGGTGCGCAGGGACCCGAGGCGATGTGTGTCGGATCGTCACCGGTCACGTCCGAAATCACCAGCGCGAGTATCCTCGCGCGGCAGGCCGCCGCAAGCCGTCCGCCCTGGATTGCGGACAGGTGCTTCCTGACGATATTGATTTCCTGGATCGCCGCACCGCACATCAACAGCTGGCGGGTCACCTCCTTGAGGTCCGCCATGCCGACTTCGCCCGCGGGCAGCGACAGCAGGCTCGAACCTCCACCCGAAACGAGGGCGAGCAGCAGGTCCTCCTCACCCAGGCCGCGCACTTGCGCAAGGATCTCCCGGGCCGCTGCCTCGCCGCTCTCATCCGGAACCGGATGGCCGGCCTCGACGACGCGGATGCGCTCCGTAGGCAGTCCATGCGCGTAACGCGTGATCACGAGGCCTGAAAGGGAGGCTTCGCGCGGCCAGTGGCGCTCCACTGCGGCCGCCATCGAGGCGCCTGCCTTGCCCGCGCCGATCGCGAGGGTCCTGCCGCGCGGAGGAGGCGGCAGTTGTGGCGGGACGATCTCGAGGGGATCGGCTGCCGCAACGGCGGCGCGATAGCTTTCGAGCAGAAGCTGGCGCGGATCGACTCCGGGGCGACTAGCCAAAACTTTCCTTTGCCGCCTCCCCGCGGAGCGCGTAGAGCCGCGGATAGTACTCGCGGAACGCTGCGCGGATCTCGTCCACCGGCACATCCGCAAACGACCCGCGGTCCCGCAGGTACTCCATGTGCCTGCGATCGTCCGCGTCGAACGGATGGAATATGGAGTCGTTGCGGCCGTCGAATTCGAGGGGCTTGACGCGGAATTTCTCGCACAGGGCGAGGTTGAACGCCGGCGTGGCCTTGACCCAATTGCCTTCCAGAAGCAATTCCGCGAAGCCGTGGTAGATGAATTCGTCCCGGCCAATGAACTCGAGCAGCCGTGGCGTGGCCAAGTGGTTCCTCACGTCGGCGAACCCGACGCGGGCCGGGATGC
>JANNWA010000147.1:0-4494 GCA_031408275.1 Pseudomonadota bacterium | reverse complement strand
CGGGATTGGCGATCGCGAATCGCCGGACCTGCCCGGCGGCCATCGCCCGCCTCAGGTCTGCCATCCCCGCATCCGGCTTCAGCGGCGAGCCGTGCGGTGCGAAGAGTACGATCCGCCCGAGCGCGTAAAGCGCGCCGGCGTCGAGCGCGCGCTTCTCCCGCTGCAACGCGAATATGTACTCCTCGTCCGCGGACATGAATAGCTGGTAGGGCGCGCCAGCCGCGATCTGCTGGCGGAAGTTCCCGGAAGAACCAAAGCTCAGCCTGACCTCGCGGCCTGTGTCGGCCCGGAAACGCGAGGCGATCTCCTCGATCGCGAACCGGAGGTCGGACGCTGCAGCCACGACCGGTATGTCCTGCGCCAAGGCGCTGGAGAACGGCAGGATGCAGAGTGCCGCAATGGCGGTGAGCAGGTTGCGCACGGGGCCTATATTGACAAGTGCTTGAACGGAAGGGGCTCCATGAACGCCGGATTGTCCGGGATAATCGCGTAGGATGCCCGCCTCAGGCGAGAGAATACCCGCAGTCGCGCTCCCATGACACGAGAGAAGTTAGCACGATGAGTCCCTTGCTCGAAGCATTCGGCGGAGCGCTAGCCCTGATCGCCTCGGGCGACCGCGCCCTCCTGCAGATCGTCCTGCTCAGCCTCGGGGTGAGCCTCGCGGCGGTAGTGCTGGCGACCCTGGCCGGGCTGCCGCTGGGCGCGGCGGTCGCCGTTGCGCGTTTCCCGGGGCGCCAGGCCGTGATCGTGCTCATGAACGCGCTGATGGGCCTGCCGCCGGTGGTCGTGGGCCTGGTGGTCTACCTGCTGCTGTCACGCGCCGGGCCGCTGGGGTCGCTCGGCCTGCTCTTCACGCCACCGGCGATGGTCATCGCGCAGACGCTGCTCATCTTCCCCATCATTGCCGCGCTCGCTCGGCAGGGCGTCGAAGATGCGTGGGTGGAGTACGAGGAACAACTGCGGTCGCTCGGCGCCCATGGCATCGGCGCGGCGCTCACGCTGGTGTGGGATATCCGCTACTCGCTCTTTACCGCGGTGCTCGCGGGCATGGGACGCGCACTGGCCGAGGTGGGTGCGGTGATGATCGTGGGCGGCAACATCGACGGCGTCACACGCGTGATGACCACGAGTATCGCGCTCGAGACCTCCAAGGGCGACCTGCCGCTCGCGCTTTCGCTCGGCATCGTGCTGATTGCGCTGGTGCTGGCACTGAACGCGGCCGCGCACATGGTGAAGGAAGCTGCCCGCAGGAAATACGGATGAGCGCGATCCTGCCGCTGCGAATGACCGACGTGAGCTTTGCCGCGGGTGGGCGCACGATCATCGACCGCGTCTCGTTCGATCTCTCGGCCGGGCCGAGCACCATCGTGCTGGGCGCCAACGGCGCGGGCAAGAGCGTGCTGATGCGCCTGATGCACGGGTTGCTGGCTCCGAGCGCGGGCAAGGTCGAGTGGCTGGGGGACAACGCCTCCCGGGCTCGCCGGCTGCAGGCGATGGTGTTCCAGCGCCCGGTGATGCTGCGCCGCTCGGTGCTGGCCAATATCACTTATGCGCTGGGGCTGGCGGACGTACCCGCCCGGGATCTCGACCGGCTGGCATTCGAGGCGCTGGAGGAGGTCGGCCTCGCGACGCTTGCCACCCGTCCCGCGCGCGTGCTCTCCGGAGGCGAGCAGCAGCGGCTGGCGCTGGCGCGCGCCTGGGCGCTGCACCCCGAAGTACTGTTCCTCGACGAGCCGACCGCGAGCCTGGACCCCGCGGCGACCCGCGAGATCGAGACCATCATCAAGGCGTTCGACGCATCCGGTACCAAGGTCATCCTGGTCACGCACAGCCTCGGGCAGGCGCGGCGCTTAGGCGACGAGGTGCTTTTTGTTCACGAAGGTTGTGTCGCCGAGCTGACCCCGACCGACAGGTTTTTTTCGCAACCCGCCTCGGCCGAGGCCGCGGCGTTCATAAAAGGAGAAACGCCATGGATCTGAGGCGGATCCTGGCCGCTGCGTTCGCGGCAACGCTCTGCGCCACGGCACAGGCACAGCAGAAGTTCATCACCGTCGCTTCGACCACGTCCACCGAGCAGTCGGGGCTGTTCAAGCACCTGCTGCCGATTTACGCGCAGAAGAGCGGGGTCGAGGTACGCGTGGTTGCGGTGGGCACGGGCCAGGCGCTGGACATGGGGCGCCGGGGCGATGCCGACGTGGTGTTCGTGCACGATCCGGTGGCGGAGAAGAAGTTCGTTGATGAAGGCTACGGCGTGAACTACCACCTGGTCATGTACAACGACTTCATCCTGGTCGGGCCCAAGGCCGATCCGGCGAAGGCGGGCGGCAAGGACGTTCTGGGCGGCCTGCAGAAGGTCAAGGCGGCGCAGGCCCCGTTCGTGTCGCGCGCCGACAAGAGCGGCACGCACGCGGCCGAGTTGCGCCTCTGGAAGATGGCCGGCTTCGACATGGCGACCGACAAGGGACCCTGGTACAAGGAGACGGGCTCAGGTATGGGACCGGCCCTGAACACCGCTTCGGCCATGAACGGCTACATCCTCGCCGACCGGGGGACCTGGCTGAATTTCAAGAACCGCGGCGACCTCGCGATCCTCGTGGAAGGCGACAACAGGCTCTTCAACCAGTACGGCATCATGCTCGTGAATCCCGCGAAGCAGCCGCACGTGAAGAAGGGCCGCGGCGACGCGTTCATCGCGTGGGTGGTGTCGACCGAAGGGCAGAAGGCCATCGCCGACTACAAGATCAACGGCGAGCAGCTGTTTTTCCCGAACGCGCAGCGGCCCTGAGGCCGGCTGCCCCGCGCTACTTGGCGGCCGCCAGCTCCTTCAGCGTGAACAGGTAGCTCACGTTGTCCAGCGGCTTGTGGCAGGCGAGGCACTCGGCCTGGTTCATGCCGGGACGGTGCTTCTTGTCGAGCGTGAAAACCGCGTAGTTCCAGTCCTCGTTCTTCAGCATCGCGGGGATGTCCTTGCCCCAGCCGGCCTCGCGGGCCATCGCCGTGTAGAAGAGCGGCTTCTCGGCCACGAAGAACCCGTCCGGCCCCATGACGGGCTTGCCCTCGGCGTCGAGCCTGGCGGCATGGACTTCAGCCAGCAGATAGGCGCCGTCCGGCACAGTCTTGCCCGCCTTGGCGGCCTGCACGGCGGTCTTGTTGGCGTAGTAGTAGCGCACCTGCTTGGTCGCCGGGAAGTTGATGGTGTGGTACTTGGTGAAGGTGTCCTTGTAGCCCTCGGGGAAGGCCACGCTGGTCTTGGCGAGGTTGGGCAGGAAGGCGGATTTCCCGCCCGCCGCGGCACCCGGCTGGGACGCGAAGAACGCGGCGACGTCCGCGATCTCGGCAGGCGTGAGCTGGGCGGCCATGGCGTTCATCACCGGGTTCATGCGCGTGCCGTCCTTCAGCGCTTTGAGCTGGGCTTCGAGGTAGCCGGCACGCTGCGCCGCCAGGTTGGGGATGGTGTCGCTGACGCTGATGCCGTTCGCGCCGTGGCAGGCCGCGCATACCGCGGCAACCTTGGCCCGGCCGGCCTCAATGTCGGCTGCCTGCGCAAGCGGTGCGCCCGCAAGGATCAAACTCGCAACGAGCAACTTCTTCATGACTCCTCCCAGAGTTGAGCCGCGATAGTACATGCAGCGGCACCTTCAGCGGGCATACAGCGGCCGGGCGCCGGAAATTCCATTCCCGGCACGAAAACGGCGAAGGTGGCCCGCTGATAAAATGGGCCCATGAAAATATTCGGCTTCGCGGGCTGGTCGGGGAGCGGCAAGACGACCCTGATCGAAAAGCTCATCCCCCGCTTCGTCAAAGGGGGATTGCGGGTCTCCCTGATCAAGCATGCGCACCACCAGTTCGACGTGGACCAGCCGGGCAAGGACTCCTACCGCCACCGCCATGCGGGCGCCAGCGAGGTCCTGGTGACTTCTTCGCGGCGCTGGGTGCTGATGCACGAGCTGCGCGGCGGCCCCGAGCCATCTTTCGAGGAGCAGCTCAAGCACCTGTCGCCCTGCGATCTGGCGATCGTCGAAGGGTTCAAGTTCCAGGCGATCCCCAAGATCGAGGTTTACCGCACGAGTGTGGACTCCCCGCCGCTGCATCCCAACGACCCCAATATCATTGCGGTCGCCACTGACGCCAAGGTCGAAACCAAACTGCCGGTCCTCGACCTCAACGATGACGCGGCGATCGCGCAATTCATACTCGGACACCTGAAACTCAAATGAACAAGGGATTGCTCTCCGTAGACGAGGCACTCGAGGTCCTGCTGGCCGGCGCGAAACCGGTGGCGGGTATCGAGGACGTATCCACTCTCGAGGCCACTGACCGGGTGCTTGCGCGCGCGCAGTCATCGACCATGGACGTGCCGCCCATGGACAACAGCGCGATGGACGGCTATGCGGTGCGCGTGGCGGACATCGCCGGCCCGGACACGCGCTTGCGCGTCGCGCAGCGCATCGCCGCGGGCTCGGTCGGCGCGCCGCTTGCGGCAGGGACGGCGGC
>JANNWA010000146.1:0-1628 GCA_031408275.1 Pseudomonadota bacterium | reverse complement strand
CCCCTGATAGCCGCCCAGCGGCTGATGGATCATCACCCGGGAATTCGGCAGGATGAAGCGCTTGCCCTTGGCGCCCGCCGTGAGCAGGAAAGCACCCATGCTGGCGGCCTGACCGACGCACAGCGTCGATACGTCGGGCTTGATGAACTGCATGGTGTCATAGATGGCCATGCCCGCCGAAACCGAACCGCCCGGCGAGTTGATGTAGAAGGAGATGTCCTTGTCCGGGTTTTCGGATTCCAGGAAGAGTAACTGCGCGACGATCAGGTTGGCGGTGACTTCGTTCACGGGACCGACGAGAAAAACGACGCGCTCCTTAAGCAGGCGCGAGTAGATGTCGTAGGCGCGCTCGCCGCGGCCCGACTGCTCGATGACCATGGGTACAAGACCCAGGCCCGAGGGATCAACGCGGGCGTTGAGGGGATCAACGCGGGCGTTGAGCGTTTCGGTGCGCCCGGAGGATTGCCAGAGGGTGTCGATCACGAGGCGCTCCCCATCAGCTCATCGAACGGGACCGCCTTGTCGACCACCTTGGCTTTCGACAGCACCCAGGTGACGACGTTGTCCTCGAGCGCGAGGCCTTCCATCTCGTTCAGGCGTTGCGGCTGCATATAGAACCACTTTACCACCTCGGCCGGGCTCTCGTAGGACTGCGCCTGCTCCTCGATGAGCTTCCTGATCTGGTCGGGCTTGGGCTGCAGGCCCTCCTTCTTGGCCAGCTCGCCGATGATGAGGCCGAGGGCCACGCGGCGCCGGGCGCCGGTTTCGAACGCGGACGGGTCGAACGGCAGCTGCTCCATCTTGAGGCCGCGCGCTTCGAGGTCGGCGCGCGCCTGCTGCACCATGCTGTCGGTTTCCATCTGCACCAGCGCCTTGGGCACCTCGATCGGCGTGCCGTCGTGCAGTGCCTGCAGGGCCTGCGATTTGGTGCGCGCCTTGATCCTCTTGGCGACTTCGCGCTCGACGTTCGCCTTGACGTCGGCGCGCATCTTCGCCAGGTCGCCGTCGTCCACGCCGAGGCCCTTGGCGAATTCCGTGTCGAGCGCGGGCAGCGAGGCCGCTTCGACCAGGTTCACCGTGAGCGTGAAGCTGGCGGTTTTCCCGGCCACGTCCTTGCCGTGGTAATCCGCGGGAAACGTGAGGTCGAACGTCTTGGCCTGGCCCGCCGCGAGCCCTTCGGCCGCCGCCTCGAATTCGGGCAACATGCGTCCTTCGCCCAGTGTAAAGGCGAAGCCCTTGGACGATCCGCCGGCGAACACCTCGCCGCCGATCCTGCCTTCGAAATCGATGGTCAGCTTGTCTCCCTTCTGCGCCGCGCGCCCGGCAGCGGCCGCAAAAGTGGTCCGCTGCTTTCTCAGGATGTCGAGGGTCTTGTCGACCTCGGCGTCGGTGACCGCGACAACGGGGCGCTCTACCGTGACTGCGCTGAGGTCGGCCGTCTTCACCTCGGGATAAACCTCGAAGGTGGCGTTGAACTCGAATGCCTTGTCGTCGCCGCCCTCCTTCTGCACCGGTTCGATGCGCGGGTTGCCGGCGACCTTGAGGTTCGCCTCCTTGACCGCATCGCTGAAGCGCTTTTGCAGCGCGTCGCCAATGACTTCCGAGCGCACCTGCGGCCCGTATTGCTG
>JANNWA010000145.1:0-7195 GCA_031408275.1 Pseudomonadota bacterium | reverse complement strand
GCCGCCAGATGCAGGCGCTGGCGGCGGCGTACCGCGTCGTGGCGCTCGACCCGCGCGGCCAGGGCGAGTCCGAAATCGCCCCCGGCGGCTATACCACCGAGCGGCGCGCGGAAGACATCAGCGAGTTCGTCGCGCGCTATGCCCCCGTGGTGCTCGTGACCTGGTCGCTGGGCTCGCTCGAGGCGCTGCAGTATGTCGATGCGCATGGCGACGCGGCGCTCGCCGGCCTCGTGATTGTCGATAGTTCGGTGGGCGAGGGGCCTGCGCCTGCGCCCCGCAATCCTGCGGTCCCGGGATTCCAGGACGAGCTGAAACGCGACCGGGCGGCGATCGTCGATGGTTTCGTGCGCGCGATGTTCCGCACCCCGCAGCCGGAAGCGGATCTCGTGGCGTTGCGCGAAGCGGCCCTGCGCATGCCGCTGGAGGCCAGCCTGTCGCTGTTTCCGGGCGAGCGCATCCCGCGCGAGCACTGGCGCGGCATTGCGCATCGTTTCGAAAAGCCGCTGCTTTACGCGATCACCCCGCAGTTTTCGGAGCAGGCCGAAAGCCTGAAGAAGAACCGGCCCTCGACTCGCATCGAGTTGTTCGCGGGAGCCGGCCATGCCCTGTTTGTGGACGAGCCGGAGCGGTTCACGGCACTGCTCGCGGATTTCATCGGCCGGGACATGCAGATCCCAGCGGGCAAGGATTGATCCACGGCGCGTTTCCCGCGTAAGCTTCCCCCCTTGCCCTCATCCGGATCGCACCATGAAACGCTTCCTTCTCGGCCTTGCCGCCATCCTCGTCGCCGCGCCGGCCACCGCACAAACCTGGCCGACTGCCGCGCCGATCACGATCGTCATGGGATTCCCTGCTGGATCGGGGGTGGATATCGTGGCCCGTCTGTTCCAGGTCCCGATGGAACAGGCCCTGGGGGCCAGGATCGTCATGGACTACCGCACCGGGGCCGGCGGCAACCTGGCCTCGGAAGCCGTGGCCCGCGCGAAACCCGACGGATACACGCTGCTGCTCAGCACGGCGGCAACGCATGGCGTGAACGCGGCCCTCTACAAGCGCCTGCCGTTCGATGTCGAGGCGGATTTCACGCCGATCGCGCCGCTGGTGGACGTTTCGAACGTGCTGACGATCAACCCGGACGTGATCGACGTCAAGACCGTGAAGGAATTCATCGAGAAGGTGAAGGCGAATCCCGGCAAGTACAACTACGCCTCCACCGGCAACGGTACGGGCACGCACCTGGCATTCGCCGACTTCATCGCTCGCACGGGCGTCTCGATGGTGCACGTGCCTTACAAAGGTGGGCCCGAGGCCCTGACGGCCGTGGTGAAGGGCGACGTCTGCTGCATCTTCAACCAGGTGCAGTCGGTGCTCGGCCAGTGGAAGGCCGGAAAGGTACGCCTGCTCGGCGTCACCACTAAGACGCGCGTATCCGCAGTACCCGACGTCCCGACAGTGGCCGAGGCTGGCGTGCCCGGATACGAGAGCTACATCTGGTTCGGCCTGCACGGTCCCAAGGGGTTGGATCCGCAGATCGTCACTGCCCTGAACGCGGCGGTGAAGAAGGCGGTGGAAGCCCCGGCGGTGAGGCAGCGCTTGGCGGAGCTCGGCAATACGCCGCGCTATGAGACGCCCGAGCAGTTCCGCGCCACGGTCAAGGCCGACCGGGCGGCGTGGGCGATCGTGGTCAAGCAGTCGGGGGCCAGCGTCGACTGAGCGGGTTTCGGCTTTTAATGAATCTCACGATTTAGCGCGTTTTTGCGGTTGCGCGAACGCGCAACCACGTAAACGCGCTAAATCGTGAGAGCGGGAAGGTCAAATTCGCTACCGCGCCTCTTTGGGCACGTACTGCTTCGTGGTTTTCAGTTCTTCCTCCTCGTGCGCCAGCAGGTTCTCGAACAGGCGATCTGAATCCGCAACGAAGAGATCCCGGACGATGCCTTCCACGAGCCGGTTCGCACCCATGGCGAGGCCGGGAATATCTCCGGCGAGCGCGCCGTGGCTCATGGTGCAGCCCCAGTTGAAGACGTGCACGTTGCGCACGGCGGTGACTGATCCGGCATCCCTGGGCAGAAGCTCGAACCCCTCGCCCAGATAGGGGAAACGCGCCTCCTCGGGATGCGCTGCGGCCTCGGCCGCGGATACATGGTCGCCCCATACGGAAACCTGCTCACGGAAGGCCGCCACCTCGGGGCGATCCATCATGTTCACGTCGAATCCGGTGGCAACCACCACGGCGTCGAAGTCGTGAACGCCTTTGGGCGTGGTGACCGTCACGCCCGCGCTGTCCGCCGAAAGGTCGGTCCAGGGCTCCGCCAGGCGCATCGTGAACCCTGAATGCTTCTCGCAGCGCAGGACCGACTCGAACGGCGGGGGTACCTGTTCGGAAAAAATATAGGTAAAGAACCGCCAGCGTCGCGCGTCGTCCAAGCTGTAGAACCCGCGCAGGAATCCCGGGAACGAGGTCCACTTGGACTTGTTCACCTGCGGCAGGTAGGGGCGCCGCGCAAACATCGTTACTGCTGCCGCGCCGGCCTCGAGCGCGGTGCCTGCGTTGTCGAACGCGGAGGCGCCTGCGCCGAGCACGCCGATGCGTTTGCCCTTCAACGCCGCGAAATCGATGTCATCGGCCGAGTGGAACACGCGCGCCTTTGCATGTCCGGTGTCTGGTGCGAAAGAGGCAAACGCGGGCCAGCGCGGCGCGCCGCTGCCGTCGCGGCCGAGTGCAAGGACGACTTTGCGCGCCAGGATCGTTTCCTTGCCGCGCGTCCCGTCCAGTCCGACCCGCACGAGGCTTCCGGCCAGGCCCATCGAGACGACTTCGGTCCCGTTCTCGATCGGCACTCCCGCGGTCTTGCGAACCCACAGCAGGTACGCGGCCCATTCGAGCCGCGGGATCTTGTATAGCGCGTCCCAGCCCGCGACCCCGTGCTGTGCCTCGTACCAGGCGCGAAAAGTCAGGGCAGGCACCCCGAGGTCCGGGCCGGTGAGGTGCTTGGGCGAGCGCAGGGTCTCCATGCGCGCGAAGGTCGCCCACGGGCCTTCGAGGCCGTCCGCCTTGCGTTCGACGATGCGCAGGTCGCGCACGCCCTCGCGCATGAGTGCGAATCCAGCCGCCTGGCCGCACATGCCTCCGCCAATGACCAGCACGTCCAGGACGGGCCGCCCGTCCGGTCCGGCCAGCGGCGGTACCCAGTTCGGCGCAGGCCAGTTCAGGCGCTGCAATTCCCGTTTCGCCGCGATTTCCAGCGTTTTCAGTCCGTCGATCATTTAAACTCTGCCCCCTTCGAAGCGTGATTATCCCGCCGATCCCCGCACCGAGACCGTCCCATGATCGAAGTTTCCTGTTTTTACAGCCTGTCCTCGCCGTGGGCCTACTTCGCCGGCCCGCAGATCGGGGACATCGTGCGCCGCCATCACGTGAAACTCGTACTGAAGCCCTACGACTTCCAGGAGGTGGCGCCCAAGACCGGCGGGGTGCCGATCCGCACGCGACCGGAGCCGCGGCGTACCTACCATGCGCTGGAGCTCGATCGCTGGCGCAAGTACCTGGGCATGCCGCTCAACCTGGAGCCGAAGTTCTATCCGGCGGACGGCAAGCCCGCGGGCTGGAACAAGCCGCCCGGCTGGATGGTGATCGCGGCGCAGGAGGCGGGGCTGGATGCGCCGCGCCTCTCGCACGCGCTGCTGCGCGCGTTGTGGGCCGAGGAGCGCGACACCTCCAATGCCGAGGTGCGGCGCGCGATTGCGCAGGAGAACGGCATGGACGGCGCTGCACTGGTTGCCGCGGAAACCAGCGCGAGCGTCCAGGCCCTCTACAAACGCTGCAGCGACGAAGCGGTCGAATGCGGCGTGTTCGGCGCGCCGACTTTCGTGCTCGACGGCGAGCGTTTCTGGGGACAGGACCGGCTCGACTTCCTCGACCGCGCGCTCGACGCCAAACGTTTCGCGGGGAAGTAACGCCTCATGCCACTGATCCAGCTTTCCGAAGTCTGCCTCGCGTTCGGCCATGTGCCGCTGCTCGACCACGTCGACCTAGTGATCGAGCCCGGCCAGCGGATCGGCCTCATCGGCCGCAACGGCACCGGCAAGTCGAGCCTGTTGCGCGTCATCGAGGGCGCCTCCAGGGCCGACGACGGCAAGGTCTGGCGCGCCCCCGACCTCAAGCTCGCCAGCGTCGCGCAGGAACCCGCGTTCGAAGCCGGCCAGACCGTGTTCGAGTCGGTGGCCGAGGGCCTGGGCAAGGGCAATCGCCTGCTGGTGGACTACCACGCGGCCGCGCACGCGTTCGCCGAGGACCACGAGAACGAGGAACTCGCCGAGCGCATGCACGTGCTGCAAGAGCAACTGGACGCCACGAACGGCTGGAGCCTGCAGCACAAGGTCGACAGCACCCTCACGCGATTGAGCCTCGACGCGGATCGCCAAGTCGACGAACTCTCCGGCGGCCTCAAGAAACGCGTGGCCCTTGCGCGCGCGCTGGTGCTGGAGCCCGACCTGCTGCTGCTGGACGAGCCCACCAACCACCTCGATGTGGCCTCGATCGAATGGCTCGAAGGCGTGCTGCAGTCGTATGCCGGCAGTGTGCTGTTCGTGACCCACGACCGAAGGTTCCTGGACACGGTGGCCAACCAGATCATCGAACTGGACCGCGGGCATCTCACCACGTATCCGGGCAACTTCAGCGCCTATCAGGTCAGGAAGGCCGAGGACCTAGCGAGCGAAGCGGTCCACAACCGCAAGTTCGACAAGTTCCTCGCGCAGGAAGAGGTCTGGATCAGGAAAGGCGTGGAGGCGCGCCGCACGCGCAACGAAGGCCGCGTTCTGCGTTTGGAGCAGTTGCGCGTCGAACGCGCCGCACGCCGCGAAAGGGTGGGCAAGGTCGAGCTGCAGATCGGCGAGGCCGAGCGCTCGGGCAAGCTCGTCGCCGAGCTCGATTCGGTAAGCAAGGCCTACGGCGGGCGCGATGTGGTGAAGGGTTTTTCGTGCCGCCTGCTGCGCGGCGACAAGGTCGGCCTGATCGGTCCAAACGGCAGCGGCAAGACCACGTTGCTGAAGCTGATCCTCGGTGAGATCCAGCCGGACTCCGGCAGCGTGCACCTCGGCACCAAGCTCGCGATCGCGTATTTCGACCAGTTCCGCGCGGCCCTCGACGAGGAAGCCACGCTCTCGGACACCATCAACCCAGGCGCGGATTTCGTCGAGATCGACGGAGTTCGCAAGCACGTCATCAGCTACCTCGGGGATTTCCTGTTCCCGCCCGAGCGCGCCAAGGCGCCGGTGAAGTCGCTGTCCGGCGGGGAGCGCAACCGCCTCTTGCTCGCGCGCCTGTTCAGCCGTCCGGCCAACGTGTTGGTGCTGGACGAGCCGACCAACGACCTGGACATCGAGACGCTGGAGCTCCTCGAGGACCTGCTGCAATCGTACAAGGGCACGCTGTTCCTAGTGAGCCATGACCGCACCTTCCTCGACAACGTCGTGACGCAGACCATTGCCAGCGAAGGCGAGGGCGTCTGGAAGGAATACGCCGGCGGCTACAGCGACTGGCTGCGGTACAGCTTGGCCGGCAAGGCCGAGGCGAAGGCAGAGGCGGTGCGCGAGGAGAAGCGCGTGGCGACGGCAACGCAAAAGAAGCCCGCCAAGGCCAAGCTCAACTACAAGGAGAGCCGCGAACTGGCCGAACTGCCCGCGAGGATCGATGCGCTCGAGAAGGAGCAGGCGTCAATCGCGGCACAGCTGTCCGAGCCTGCCCTTTACCAGGACACCCCGGATCGGGCAACGGAACTGCAAAAGCGCACCGCCCGGATCGAGGAAGAACTGCTTGCCGCGCTTACCCGCTGGGAAGAGCTGGACGCGAAGTAACGTCCGGCCGGGTCAGGCGGCCTTCTCGAGCACCATCTGGGTCTGCAGCGTGAGCGACAGCATGCGCCCCGACTCGTCAGTGATGCGGGTCTGCCACACGTGCGTGCGACGCCCCTTGTGCAGCGGCGTGGCTTCCGCGCGGACGACACCGGATTTGCCCGCGGCGAAGAAGTTGGTTTTCGACTCCAGCGTGGTCGTCCCGGCGCCCTCCGGCAGGTTCACGATCGTCGCCACAGCGCCTACGGTGTCGGCAAATGCCATCAGCGTGCCGCCGTGCAGCGCACCGCCCACCGTGCGCAGGTCGTCGCGGATGGTGAGCTCCGCGACCACGCGGTCGGGTTCGAGCGACAGGAATCTCATCCCCAGCAGTTCGGGCAGGGTGCCGGCCAGGCGCTTGTGGAATGCTTCGAGGTCGAGCATTGATTGACTCCTCCAGTCAACTATTCCACGATTGTATCCACAGACTGCGAACAGGAGGGGTGGACCATGCCGGAAATCATGTTGCGCGGGCACCGGCCCGGGGACATGGGCTGGGTGATCTCGGCACACGGCTCGCTGTACGCGCAGGAGTACGGCTTCGATGCGACGTTCGAGGCGCTGGTGGCGGAAATCGCCGCGCAGTTCATCCGCGAGTTCAATCCGGAGCGCGAGCGCTGCTGGATCGCGGAACTGGACGGCCAAACCGTGGGTTCGGTGTTCCTCGTGCAGCAATCGAAGACCGTCGCGAAGCTGCGCCTGCTGATCATCGACCCCAAGGCGCGCGGCCGCGGCCTCGGCAAGCGCCTGGTGGCGGAATGCATCGCGCATGCCAGGGAACTTGGCTACCGCAAGCTCACGCTGTGGACCCAGAGCAGCCTGCTGGCGGCGCGGCACCTCTACAAGGAAGAGGGATTCAAGCTGGCGAAGACCGAGCCGCACCGCAGTTTCGGCGTCGAGCTCGTCGGGGAGTTCTGGGAGTTGAAGCTCACGTAGCTTCGAAAGTGAGCAGCCAGTAGTACTGCAGCGCACGGTATCGGCAGTTCTTCCCGAACCCCTCTACATTCGCACGCAGTTCGGTTTCGGTCGGAAAATTCTTCAGCACCTCGTGCGTGGCTCCGCTGCCAAGCTTCCTCTCCTGCCAAGTATTGCCTTCGGAATCGCGCCGCGAAACCGGCGTGCTGTTGCCTTCGAAGTAAAGGTTGTCCATCAGCACCACGACCGCGCCGGGCGCGAGGCACCGGCGCAGCGATTCGAGGAACGGGCGGCATTCGGAATGACGCAGGTGGGACCACCAGAAACCCGCGTAAGCCCCGTCGAACGGGCCTTCGGCTGCAGGCAGGTCGTAGGCGTCGGCGAT
>JANNWA010000144.1:0-2369 GCA_031408275.1 Pseudomonadota bacterium | reverse complement strand
GTCACGTCCAGCGGTTGACCGGTGTGGCGTTCGTCTCGAACCGTCGAGCGAACGCCGAGGTCTGTGAGCATGTGTTGCAGCTCTTCGAGACAGCCCCGTGGAAGACCAATGTGGTGCGGGTGATCCTCCGCGCAGGCGATGACGCGCGGCTTATCGTAGGTCGACAGGCGCATCGCCTGCGCCTTGTAGAACTCCGGGTTCTGGAAGGCCGCCAGGCGGACCAGGCGATTCCGCAGCCCGGGATGGAGCCCGTCCTTGGCGATGTAGATCTGGTTCCCGAGGACCAACTCCAGCGTTGGCGGGAGGTCGCCGGCGAGCGGCGCCTCCCGATGGCGACGGGACGGCGGCAGGCTCCACGGTTCGTCTTCACCGTCTTCCTGAGGCGGCAATCGAACACCAAGAATGCGACCGCGACGCTCGGCCTCCTGAACGAGGTGTTCGACCTGCGCGCGTCCCACCTTGCGGATACGCGCCAGAAACGCCCATTGGTCGGCCCATGGCCCAAAGCGCTCGTCCAGAAAGGCGCTATGACCGCGTTCCCGCGGACCCTTCTGTAGAGGCAAGGCGATGAGGTTGCCGAATCCGCCCTGCGGCAACGTGTCTTGATTGGGAAACAGCCGATCGTACGAATCCAGACCGACGTCAGGGCGTTCTTCCATAGTCTCGGTCAGCAGATGCGAACCGAGCCGCCGCGCGAGCGCCGCCGGAATCGCCTGCTCAAAGAAGATCCAGACATGCCCGCCTCGGCCTGACCGCGATCGTTCCAACGCCGCATCGAGATCGAGGCGTCGACACGTCCGCAAGAAAGCCGCCGCATCGCCCTGCCAGTTGGCTTTGTCGAAGTCCGCGGCGAGGAAGTAGCACGACTCGTCCGGCAGCAACGGGTAGACGCCAGCCACGAACGGCTGGCGATGTTCGTCCTCGCCGGAGAGGTGCCAGCGAATGACGTCGTCGGTCACGGGAAGGAATCGGCGATGCTGGCACTCGGCGCACTTGACCCGCGGCTTCTCGCAGATGCCGCGAACCCATTCGTTCAGACACGCCGGCGCGTATCCCGACTTACCAGTCTTGCGACTCTCGAAGCGACGAGGGTAGACGTCGTCTCGGCCGCGGAACAGCGAGCGGAAGAGGCGAATCTTCGACTCGGGCGGCGAGTGCTGGTTGACGAGTGCGAGTGAGGCGTCCATTGCCTGGTCAAGCCATCGGCGACGAGCTTCATCATCCCCCTGAACGCGCCGCGTCAGTGAAGCGGGGGACGACCCTCCAATGGGCACAGTTTCGGGCACAGTCTCGCTCGGTCTAGCCTTAGCCTGCGTCGCGAAGGCTTGAATTCACTGGCAATTCACCGCCTGTGCCCAGAACTGTGCCCGTTCCGTCGCCAAAATCGGCGCAATTTCCTGAGCATTTCTCCGAAAACGAGATTCAGAAAAACCGCCGCTTTCGAGTGGCTGAATGCCGATCCCGCAAGTGCCATCTTCTCGTATACTTACAGCCTGCGGTGAGGTGGCTGAGTGGCCGAAAGCGGCGGTTTGCTAAACCGTTGTAGGGGGTAAACCCCTACCCAGGGTTCGAATCCCTGCCTCACCGCCAGTTTTCACCCCGGATTCATTGATCTTTCCTCAGTCCGGGGCACCGTCTCCATCCCGTCGCCAGATCCTTTGTGCCCGGCGATCTTCTGAATCGCCCGCACCGGCACATCCCCTCGGCTAGGCCGGCCCGCTCCGGCAGCTTCGCCCGAGTCTGCACCATCTGCCGGGCGAGTGGCTCGGCGTTGTCCTGACTGAGCACATGCGCTCCGTGGGCGCCGCTGCTCGGCAAGTGCCGCTGTCTGTCGCCTTGTGCGCGGCCCTCGCGCAGTCGCTCACCCTTGGTGCACTTGGTTGACAGTGCGAGCCACGGGTATTACGGTATTACCTGTGGCGACATTGACGTTCAAGGTCACCGATGAGGAAGCTCGCCTGATCCGTGCCAGGGCGAGAAAAGAGCGCGTGACGGTGTCCGAGTACCTTCGGCGCCGGGCGAGCCTGTCGCTCGAGCCTGCGCGCAAACCGGTCAAGGTGCGCTGTCCTCACACCGGCGCGATGATTTTTTCCGCTCCTGGCAATCAGCCGCCGCTGACCACGGATGCGGTGCGCGAGCTCTTATCGGATTTCCCGTGAACTACTTGCTGGACGTCAACGTCCTCGTCGCGTGGGGCTGGTCCGATCACGTTGATCACGAGCGGACTGCCGCGTGGATTGGCGCGGCCACGAGAATGAAGGCGACGAAGCTGATGACCTCAGCCATCCCGGAGCTTGGCTTCGTGCGGGTCTCGGTGCAGCGAACCGGAAGCCGAGTGACTGTCGCGGAGGCCACCGACACGCTCGCCG
>JANNWA010000143.1:0-2406 GCA_031408275.1 Pseudomonadota bacterium | reverse complement strand
CACCTGCTTGCCGGCGGCGGAAAACGCGCCGACCTGCACCCGCCCGCCGACGACCAGGTAGACCGAGCGGTCCGCGGCGTCGCGCGAAATGACACGCTCGCCCGCGGAGATCCGGCGCCAGGTCAGCTGCGCGGAGAGTTTCTCCAGCTCCGCGGGTTCGAGCCCCTGCAGCAGATCGACGCGCTGCAATCCCACCAGAGCCGTGCGCTTCGATGGCTCAGCCGGCATTTCCTTCTCCACAGCCTGGCCCGGACTCCGCGACCTAGCGGAAACCGAAAACCTTCTCGGAATTGCGGCCGCGCACGCGCTCGCGCACGCCGTGCGGCAGGCGGTCCACGCGCGCGAGGCACCCGATCGGGTCGCCGATCGTGTGCGGGTAGTCCGAGCCGTACAGCACGTTCTCCGAGCCGAAGACGTTCACCGCCATCTGCAGCGCCTCATCGGTGAAGACGACCGAGTCGCAGTAGATGCGGCGCGCGTGCAGGCTCGGTTTCTCGATGATCTTGGTGCGGCAGGCGGGGATGTGCTCATAGCACTGGTCGAGGCGCCCGATCAGGTAGGGCAGCGTGCCGCCGCCGTGCGAGGCGATGATCTTCAACTTCTGGTGCCGGTCGAAGAACCCATCGTAGATCATGCGCGACACCGCGAGCGTAGTGTCGGTGGTGAAGCCGATGGACGCCGTGAGCTGGAACTGGGACATGTCCATGTCCTTGACTCCGGGCGGGGCGGAGGGGTGGATCAGCACCGGCAGGCCGGCGGCGTCGATGGCTTTCCAGATCTTCGCGAACATCGGGTCGGTCAGGTGCTTGCCCGAGATGTTGGCGAGCACCATCACGCCGCAGGCGCCGGCCTTGAGCGAGCGCTTGAGCTCCTTGAGCGCGGCCTCGGGATACTGCCAGGGCAGCGACGCAAAGAACTGGATGCGGTCCGGCCAGGTCTTGTGCGCCTTGGCCATCACGTCGTTCATGATCTGCGCGGCCTGCGTGCTGACTTTCTCGCCGCCCCAGTAGACGTTGGGGCAGGAGAGCGACACCACGGCCACGTCGATGCCGACGCGGTCCATGTTCCGGATGCGCAGGTCCCAGTCGAACATCTCGGGCACCGGGGTCATGAAAGGCGCGCCGTCGAGGTGGATCGCGCGCAAGCCGCCGAACACGGCCTTGAGGGTGTACTTGCCGCCGTGCTTTTCGAGCAGCTTCAGCCACGCGTTGTCGAGCATGTGGGTGTGGACGTCGATTACGGGACTCATGGCATTCCTTCAGTGAATTGACTCAGAAAATCAGTCGACTTTCAGACCGGCGGCCTTGACCACGGTAGCCCAGCGGCCGACGTCGGTCTTGATGATCTCGGCGAACTGCTCGGGGGTGTTCGGCGCCCAGGGCTCCATGCCGAACTTGACCAGCTGCTCCTTGAACTCCGGCGTCGCCTGGAAGCGCTGCATCTCGGCGTTGAGTTTCGCCACGATCGCCTTCGGCGTGCCGGCGGTGGCCACCACGCCCTGCCACGCCTGCCAGTCGAATCCGGGCACCGTGCGCGCCACCGGCCGGACACCGGGCATCAGCACCGACTGCGCCGCCGCCGAAGTGGCCAGGGCCGTGATCTTGCCGCCCTGGATGTTGGGCACCGCCACCGAGAAATCCAGGAACATCATCTCGGGCTTGCCCGCGATGACGTCAAGCACGGCCAGCGCCGATCCCTTGTAGGGCACGTGCTGCACGTCGATCCCGGTTTCCTTCTTGAACACCTCCATGAACAGGTGGTGCGGGCTGCCGCTGCCGGAGGACGCGTAGTTGAACTTGCCGGGATTGCGGCGCACGAGGTCGATGAGTTCCGCCACCGACTTCACGCCCAGCGATGGCGAGGTGACCAGGAAGAAGTTGACCGCCCCGACCATGGACACCGCGGCGAAGTCCTTGACCGCATCGATCTGCGGCTTGGAGTAGATCGCGGGGCTGATGCCAAGGGTGGTGCTGGTCGCCATGAGCAACGTGTATCCGTCGCCTGGCGCCTTCGCCACGAGGTCGGCGCCGATCAGCGTGCCTGCGCCCGCGCGGTTTTCGACCACCACGGGTTGCTTCAGCGCCGTCGCGAGGCGGTCGCCGATCACGCGCGCCAGCACGTCCGTGAGCGCACCGGGCGGGTAAGGCACGATGAAACGGATCGGGCGGTTCGGGTAGGTGGCGGCCGGGTCCTGCGCCCAGGCGCTTGCGGCGCAAGCGGCAAATGCAAGTATTGCGGCGATGAATCTGGTTGTTTTCATGTCTCGTCCCTCCGCGCTTCTATAAAACGGCTGCTAAGGCTAGTCGGTGCGGCTGCTAAAATCAATTTCCCCAGTCGCCGTTTCGCAATCTTGCAACCGCCAGCGCCCCCCCACCGCATCGTCTACCTGCAGCGCGCCACGCTCGA
>JANNWA010000142.1:0-1775 GCA_031408275.1 Pseudomonadota bacterium | reverse complement strand
CGCAATACCTGGAGAAATTTCTATACGCCGGACCGGGGGGATATGTTCGCCGGGTTCCGGACCTGCGCCGTGGACTGAAGCTCCAGGCGGAGCGCTGTTTCAGCCCCCGGCGGCCGCGGCCGGCGCAAACCGGATCGGGATACGCTTCGCCCCGAAGGGCTAGCCGAACTTCTGGTAGCGCCCGGCGAGTTGCGTCCCGCAGTTCTGGCAGGTGCCCGAGTCGGAGAGGTGGTAGGCGGGAATCTCGTACCAGTCGCGCTCGATGACCACGTTCTCGCAGTCCGGGCAGTAGGTGCTGCCGCCGTCCTTGTCGTGCACGTTGCCCGTGTAGACGTAGTTCAGGCCGGCCAGGCGCCCGATCTCCCGCGCGCGCGAAAGCGTGGCCGGCGGCGTGGCGGGCACGTCGGTCATGCGGTAGTCGGGGTGGAACGCGGAGAAATGCAGCGGCACGTCGCGCCCGAGGCGGTCCCGGATCCAGCGGCACATCGCCTGGAGTTCCGCGTCGGAATCGTTCTTTCCGGGGATCAGCAGCGTGGTGATCTCGGTCCACACGTCGGTTTCGTGCACCAGGTACTCGAGCGTCTCCAGGACAGGAGCCAGGTGCGAGCCGGTCTCCCTGAAGTAGAACTCGTCGGTGAACGCCTTGAGGTCGACGTTGGCCGCATCGATCTTCGAATAGAACTCGCGGCGCGGTTCCGCACGGATGTAGCCGGCCGTGACCGCCACGGTCTTCACGCCGCGCGTGTGGCAGGCGTCGGCCACATCCATCGCGTATTCGGCGAAGATCACCGGATCGTTGTAGGTGAAGGCGACGCTCCTGCAGCCGAGCTCCACCGCGGCCTGCGCGATCGAGTCCGCCGTGGCCTCGGCCTGGAGCGTGTCCATCTCGCGCGACTTGGAGATGTCCCAGTTCTGGCAGAACTTGCAGGCGAGGTTGCAACCCGCGGTGCCGAACGAAAGCACGCTGGTGCCGGGGTAGAACTGGTTGAGCGGCTTCTTCTCGATCGGGTCGACGCAGAACCCCGAGGACCGGTTGTAGGTGGTGAGCACCATCTGGTCGCCCGAGCGCTGGCGCACGAAGCACGCGCCGCGCTGGCCGTCATTCAGCTTGCAGTCGCGCGGGCACAGGTCGCACTGGATGCGCCCGTCTACGGCCTTGTGCCACCAGCGCGCGGGATGATCCATGTCAGTGTCCGATGAAGTCCGACTGCTTCCACTTGATCACGCGGTAGCGCAGCACTTTGCAGCGCCCCGTGCGGAAATCCGCCGGCAGGCCGGCCTTGAGCTTGAGCTGCGTGAGGAACTGGCGCTTGTCGGGCAGCGACTCCCACACCTGCGGCAGGAACGTGCCGCGATGTCCCGGCGCCTCGAGAATCAGCCCGTCCTCGCCCGGCACGATCTGGCCCAGCAGGTCCTCCTCGTCGGCGAACTGGATCGGCTTCGCCGCGGACAGGAGCGACACCTCCGTCTGCGTGGCGGCCCAGTCGGAGGCCGTCATCGGCTTGAAGCGCGGGTCGCTGAACGCGGCCGATTGCGCATTGGACACCACGTCGGCGCCCAGCGACAGCCGCGGCGCAAGGCTGCCGATGCAGCCGCGCAGCCGGCCCGCCTGGGTCAGCGTGACGAAGGTGCAGCCCGGCTGCACGAGCCACGCCGCGCCCGAGGGTCTTGGCGGGTCGCGCTTGTCGAGCCGCGCGGAGATCGCGCCCTGCGCGAGCCCCACCAGCGTGCGCCCCGCCTCCTCGCGGGTCACGCTGCCGCCCTCGTCGAGCGCA
>JANNWA010000141.1:0-6466 GCA_031408275.1 Pseudomonadota bacterium | reverse complement strand
ACTTCGCCGGCGGCTCGCCCTTGCCGAGCCCGGCGGACATCATCACCGTCGCGTCTTCGTCGGGGGCGGTCAGGTCCTTGCGGGAACCCATCATCACGGTCGCGTCCGGGTCGTGCGCCTCTGCGGGGCGCGCGCCGGGCTGCATGACCGTGGCGTCCGGATCGAAATCAGCTGGCTTGTCTTTTTTTTCGCTCATGGCTTTCGGGCTGCTGCCTGCAGTGGAATGAATACCACCATTTATACCACCCAATCCCGCTTTCCGAGAACGGCGGGCACCGGCGGCACCGCCCCGGTTTCGAATCCGCGGCAGGCGCGACGCGGTATTTAGGGGTAGGCTCCGGGGCTTCCTTCCCTCCTCACCAGACCGAGCCCGCCATGTACCCAAATACCCAGCTCTTCATCGACGGCGCCTGGTGCGCCGCCGCCTCCGGCCGCACCCTGCCCGTCATGAACCCCGCCACCGGAAAGCAGATCGGCACGCTCGCCCACGCCGAGAAGGCCGACCTCGACCGCGCCCTCGAAGCCGCGCAGAAAGGCTTCGCGGTATGGCGCAAGATCTCGGCCTTCGAGCGCTCGAAGATCATGCGCAAGGCCGCCAACCTGATGCGCGAGCGCGCCGACATGATCGCGCCGCTGATGACCCAGGAGCAGGGCAAGACCGTGGCCGAGGCCAAGATGGAAATCCTCGCCGGCGCCGACACGATCGACTGGTTCGCCGAGGAAGCGCGGCGCACCTACGGCCGCGTCATCCCGGCCCGCGCAGAAGGCGTGTACCAGCTGGTCGTGAAAGAGCCGGTGGGCCCCGTCGCCGCGTTCACGCCGTGGAATTTCCCGGTCAACCAGATCGTCAGGAAGCTTTCCGCGTCGCTCGCGGCCGGCTGCTCGATCATTATCAAGGCGCCCGAGGAAACGCCGGCGTCCCCGGCCGAACTGATCCGCGCGTACGCCGATGCCGGCGTGCCGGCCGGCGTCGTCAACCTGGTTTACGGCGTCCCGGCCGAGATCTCGAGCTACCTGATTCCCCACCCGGTGATCCGCAAGATCTCGTTTACCGGCTCCACGGTGGTCGGCAAGCAGCTCGCCGCAATGGCCGGCCTGCACATGAAACGCGTCACGATGGAACTGGGCGGGCACGCGCCGGTCATCGTTTTCGACGACGCGGACGGCGAGCTCGCCGCCAGGCCCATGGCGGGCAGCAAGTACCGAAACGCGGGGCAGGTGTGCGTTTCGCCGACGCGCTTTCTCGTGCAGGAAGGCATCTACAAGAAGTTCGTCGACAAGTTCGTCGAGGCGACCGAGCAGCTCAAGGTCGGCAACGGCCTGGACGCGGGCGTCACGATGGGGTCGCTTGCCAACCCGCGCCGCTCGGCGGCGATGGAAGTCAACGTCGAGGACGCGCAGAAACACGGCGGCAAAGTGCGCACCGGCGGCCACCGGATCGGCAAGGAAGGCAATTTCTTCGAACCGACGGTCATCACCGAGCTCGGCAACGACGCCAAGGTCATGAACGACGAGCCGTTCGGCCCGATGGCGATCGTGAACCCGTTCAAGACCTTCGAGGACGCGGTTGCGGAAGCCAACCGCCTGCCGTTCGGCCTCGCGGCGTACGCTTGGACCAAGTCGGCCAAGACCGCGAACGCGATCGCGTCGTCCGTCGAAACCGGCATGATCACGATCAACCACCTCGGCCTTGCGATTCCCGAAGTCCCGTTCGGCGGCGTGAAGGACTCGGGCTATGGTTCCGAGGGCGGCACCGAAGCGATCGAGGCCTACCTCAATCCGAAGTTCATTTCGCAGGCCGGTCTGTAACGCAGCAGCGGTCCGGGGGCGGCATGGCGAAATCCCGCGTCGGGATGATCGGCCTGGGCATCATGGGCTCGGCCATGGCCGCCAACCTTGTGCGCGGCGGCTTCGAGGTCATCGGGTACGACCCGGTGGCCGCGTGCCGGGCGCGGCTGAAGAGATCCGGCGGCACCCCTGCCGGGAGCGCGCTCGAGGTCGCGCGCGCAGCGGACATCGTGATCACCTCGCTGCCTTCCACCGGAGCGCTTGCGCAGGTGGCGCTCGAAATTGCCGGGGCGAAGAACCGCCGGCAAGTCGTCATCGAAACCAGCACGTTCCCGATTGCCGCCAAGGAAGCGGCGCGCAGGCAGTTGGCGAAATCCGGGGCAACGCTGCTCGACTGCCCGTTGAGCGGCACCGGCGCCCAGGCGCGCACGAAGGATCTCGTCGTATACGCCAGCGGCCCCAGAGCGGCGATCAAGCGGTGCCTCCCGGTGTTTGCCGGATTTTCTCGCGGGCACTACGACCTCGGCCGGTTCGGCAACGGCTCGAAGATGAAGTTCGCCGCCAACCTGCTGGTCGCGATCCACAACGTATCCGCCGCGGAAGCCGTGATCCTGGCGCGCAAGTCCGGCATCAACGCCGCGCTGGCGGTGAAGGTGCTCGGCGACGGGGCCGGCTCTTCGCGAATGCTGCAGGTCCGCGGCCCGATGATGGCCAGGCGTTCCTACAAGGACGCGACGATGAAGATCGAGGTCTGGCAGAAGGACATGAAGATCATCGGCGCATTCGTGCGCGAACTCGGCAGCCCGGCACCGCTGTTCGATGCGACGAAGGCGATTTACAACGCGGCGATGAAGCGGGGCCTCGCGAAGTCGGACACGGCTGCGGTGTGTGCTGTGCTGGAGGCTTCGGGCGCCCGGCGGGGCTGACGATCAACTTTCTTCGCCCGGCCTGGGCCTTGTATCCATTCTCGCCACTTCGGCCGCAATCACCCCGCGCACCCTCTCGCGCTCGGGATCGTCGGCGAAAACCGTTTCCCGGAACCGGTATTCGAGCGTCGCAATGGAAAGGATGCTCGCATCGATCCCGGCCCGGATCCATTGCAGGTCCTTGGGCGCCCCGCGCGCGTACTTCGCAATCGCGGCATCGTGGGGCTCAACGAACTTGAGGCAGGTACCGCAAGGCAGAATGTACGGGATCAGCCGCTGCTCCCAGCCGTCCGGAAAAGTGGGCAGCGCCGGCGAAACGGCATCGAAGTAATAGCCGTACTCCTGCTCGAAGTCGCTGCCCAGCCCGAAGTCGTCCGCGATCTCGAACGCACGACCCGGATCTGATTCAGGATAGGCATCGACCTCGACCGAGACGATCATTCCATCGGGAATCGTCCTCTGGTTGACCAGCCCGAGCACGGCCAGGCTGCCCATGACGACAAAGGTCTTGACCGGGTGCTTGCTGGAGACCGCGCTGAAGAGCCGGTCGAGCTGCTCGATGTTCACGCGCGGAGGAACGCCCGCACGAGGAGCCCGAATGGCGTGTTCTGGAACAGCGCCCTCGCGTCGGCCTTGTCCAGCGAGAGGATCCTCTGCGCGACCTCGCGGCCCGCACCAGCGAGGATGTCGTTCCAGCGGTCCACATACCACTGGCTGCAGATCTGCTGGTCGGCCCACTTGCGGACCTGGCCGCGCGCCTGCTCCAGCGCTCCGGGATCAACCGCATCCAGCGCCAGCATGGCTGCGATACGCTCATGCGCCCGCGCGAGCTTTTCTTCGTACAGGTCCTGGCGGGCGCGTGCTTCGATTTGCGCGATCGAACGCGCTCCCACCCGGGCATCGCGACCTGCCGGCCGGGCGCCCACGCTGAGTTGCAGCCCGAGGCCTTCGAGCGCCTGCAGCACCTTGTCCATCCTGGCAGTGGGCTTGCCCCGCTCGAGCTCGTGCACGAACCGGGGCGAGCACTGCAGCTGCCCCGCCGCCGCGCGGATTGAGAGCCGTTGCGCCTTGCGGGCCGCGCGCGCCCGCTCACCGAGCTCGACGGAGAATCCGTCGCTTGTGTTTGCAGGATCGGGCTGGAAAGGTTGTCGCATAGGAAGATTGTATCCCAATATGGATACATTTGGAAATTAAGTTCCTTATCGGGATACACATCAGGATTCAAAAGTTCATCCTGAGCAATAGCACTTCGTCGATATCGAGCCTCATTGACGCTCCCCGCAGCGAAACGGGGGGTTGTAAACCGGGGAACGGCAAGCGACTCTGTGCGCGCAGGGTATCCAACCTTTACCGGGGAATCACATGATCCGATCGCGCTTCATATCCGCTGCACTGATGACCGTATCGGCACTGGCCGCCCTGCCCGCCGGCGGCCAGGACGCCTTCCCGTCCAAGCCCCTGCGCATCGTGGTGACCTTTGCGGCCGGCGGCGGCCCGGACATCGCAGCGCGGATCATCGGCCAGAAGCTTTCCACCAACATCGGCCAGGCCGTGGTCATCGACAACCGGGTGGGCGCAACGGGGATCATCGGCGCGGACCATGCAGCGAAGTCCGCGCCAGACGGCTACACGATCCTCCTCGGCACCCCGGCCCCGCTGACCGTGGCCGGCGGTTCGGGGCGCAAGCTCACCTATGACCCGATCAAGGATTTCGCCGGCGTGACCCAGGGCGTGTATCTGATCCCGATCATGGTGGTTGCCCCGAACTCGCCCTACAAGACGGTGGCCGACCTGATCGCGGCAGCGAAAGCCAAACCCGGCGCCCTGACCTTTGCGTCGGCGGGCATCGGCAACTCGCAGCATCTGGCCGGGGAGCAATTCAACCAGATGGCCGGCATCAACACGCTGCATGTGCCCTACCAGAGCGGCGTAATGGGCATGGCCGCAATCGTCAGCGGCCAGACCGACTTTTTCTTCTCCGATCCTTCGGCCCTGCCGCAGGTGCGCTCCGGAAAGCTCAGGGCGCTGGCGGTAGCGTCATTGAAACGCTCGGGGCAGCTGCCCGACACGCCGACCGTGAGCGAATCCGGACTGCCGGGGTACGAGTACACCAACTGGTACGGGTTTCTCGTGCCCAAGAAGACGCCCCGGCCCATCGTGCAGCGCCTGTTCAAGGAGATCACCGCCGTGCTGAATTCCCCCGACGTGCGCGAAAAGCTGATTACCGCCGGCATGGAGCCCGCCCCGTCGTCCTCGCCCGAGGAGCTTGACGAATTCCTGCCGAAAGACCAGGCGAAATGGGCGCAGGTCGTGAAGATCGCCAAGATCACCTTCGACTGAACCGGACACGCCCATGACCTTCTCGATCCTCGGCCACTGCGCGCGCACCGGCAAGGCCGGCTTCTGCCAGGCCACCAGCACGCCCGCCGTCGGCTGGCGCATCACCGACGTCATCCCCGGGCGCGGCATCGTCACCGTGCAGGCGATGGGCGACTTCCGCCGCCTGCAGCTCGCCAAGAAGCTCCTCGAATTCGGCCACACGCCGGACAAGGTGCTGAAGGACCTGTGCGAGGGCGACAAGTATTTCGAGTTCCGCCAGTTCGCGATCCTCGACTACTACGGCAACGCTGCAGTGCGCACCGGCAACAAGACCCGCTCCTGGGCCGGCGAGATCGTCGGCCCCGGCCACATCGCCACCGGCAACGTGTTGGTCGGCGAAAAAGTCGTGAAAGCCATGTCGGACGCATTCAGGGCAAGCGAGTCCGAGGAACTCGAGGAGCGACTCATGCGCGCCGTCGAAGCCGGGCGCGACGCGGGCGGACAGGAGGAAGGCCAGACCTCCGCGGCGATCGTCGTCTATGGGAAGCACGAGTTCCCGCTGGTCAACCTGCGCGCCGACGTCAGTGCCGAGCCCGTGGGCGAGCTGCGCCGCAACTTCGACTGGTTCAAGCCGCTGATCGAGTACTACGAGAAGCGCACGCTCGACCCCGAGTCCGTCGTGCCCAAGAAAGCCTATCTCGAGAAGCTCGGCCTCAAGGTCAACCCCTACCGCTAACCGGACCCGACATCCCATGACATTCACCGTAGTCGCACGCGACGCGAAGACCGGACTCCTCGGCATCGCGCAGTCCACCAACCCGATGTCGGTCGGCGGGCGCTGCCCGTTCATCCGCGCCAACGTGGGGGCAGTCAGCACGCAGGCCTACACCGACCCCGGCCTCGGCCCGCTCGCGATCGAACTGCTCGCGCTCGGCCATTCGCCGGAGAAGGTCATCAAGGAACTCGGCGAGACGGACGCACACTTCGAGTACCGCCAGATCGGTATCGTCGACCGGCACGGGCGCAGCGCGGCGCACTCGGGCAGCCAGTGCAAGACGCACACCAAGGCCATCACCGGCGAGAATTACGTCGTGATGGGCAACTTGCTGGTGAGCGACAAGGTCGTGCCGGAGATGGACCGCGCCTGGCGCGAGACCGAAGGACAACTGTTCGAGGACCGTCTGCTCGCCGCCATCGTGGCCGGGCGGGCGCAGGGCGGCGACGCGGGCGGCCACCGTTCTGCCGCGCTGATCACCTACGATACCGAACCCTGGGCCCGCACCGACCTGCGCGTCGATTTCGTGCCTAAGCGCGCCGGCCAGGCGGATGCGGTGGATGCGCTGAAGGACCTGCTCGACCACTGGCGCGACATGATCCCGTACTACAAGGTGCGGCCGCACAACCCTTCGATGATCGGCTGGCACGACTGGCTC
>JANNWA010000140.1:0-6804 GCA_031408275.1 Pseudomonadota bacterium | reverse complement strand
GATGACCGCGCAGGAGGCGGCTGATTGCACGGACCGGCTGCTCGGGTTCGCGGATACCTGGGGCATCGACCGCATGCAATGCCTCGCGCAGCCCGCACTCGCGGCCGCGCCGCGCCGCGCGATCCGGCCCATGACGGACGCCGACTGGCCCGCGGTCTGCGCGCTGGATGGGCGGGGCTTCGCTGCCGATCGCTCCGCGTTGCTCGCCGCGCTGAGGGCGCGCCTGCCGGCGGCCGCGCTGGTGTCCGCAAGCGGCGGGCGCATCGACGGGTTCCTCCTCGGGCGCGACGGGCGCCTCGCGAGCCAGCTCGGGCCCTGCGTCGCAGACGATGAGCAGACCGCGATTGCGCTGCTTGCCGCGGCGCTCGGGAAAGTGCGGGCGCCCGTGTTCCTCGACATGCCGGCGCCTCATGCCGCTTTGCGTGCGTGGCTTGGCGCTTCGGGATTTTCCGTGCAGCGCCCCTATACCCGGATGCTGCTGAACCGCAGCCAGCCGTACAACGACGTGACGCGGCTCTTCGCCATCGCCGGTCCGGAACTCGGCTGAGGGCGCCGAGTTTTCGCTTCATGCGATTCTCGATCCGGAACCTGTTCGGGCGCGGCGGCAAGGGGCATGCGCAGCGGCTGCTCGATCGCGGCCTCGCCGCCGAGGCGTCGGGCGCGAGCGCGGAGGCGATGCGGTATTACCGGCAGGCGATCGAGGCCGATCCGTCCTGCGCGGCAGCGCACTGCAACCTTGCGCTCCTGCATTTGGCGAAAGGGGAGTTCAGCGATGCCGAGGCGGCGCTGCGTATGGCCCTGCATGCGCGGGAGGATTTCCCGGAGGCCTGGGTGGCGCTGGCCGAAGCGCTCGAGTCGCAGGACCGGGATGCCGAGGCCGTGGTCGCGCTGGATCGCGCGATCGCGCAGCGGGACCGGTTCGAGGGCGCGCTCATCAATGCGGCCGTGCTGCTGCAGAAAATGGGGCGCCTCGAGGAAGCGGCCTCGCGCTATCGCCAGGTGCTGGAGATTGCGCCCGATGCGGTGGCGATGCACAACAACCTCGGCAACGTGCTGCAGGCGCTCGGACGCCATGCCGAAGCCGAGGCGAGTTGCCGCCGCGCCCTTGAACTCGATCCCGCCCTGCCGGAGGCGCACTTCAACCTCGGCAATATCCTGCAGGCGCTGGGCCGGGCCTCCGAATCGGAGGCTTGCCTGCGCCGCACGCTGGAACTCAGGCCGGATTACCGCGAGGCGCACACGGGGCTTGGCAATGCGCTGAGGGACCTTGGCCGGGTGGACGAGGCGCAGACGAGTTTCCGATGCGCGCTGGCGCTCGACCCCGACGACCGCGATGCGCGCGACAATCTGCTGCTGTCGCTCAACTACACGCAGCGGCACTCGCGCGCCGAGGTGTACGCCGAGCATCTCGAATGGGCCCGCCGCCACGCTGCGCCGCAGGCGGGCCTGCGCGAACCTCATTCAAACAGCCGCGATGCGGGAAGGAAGCTGCGCATCGGCTACGTCTCGGGCGATTTCCGCCGCCACTCGGTGGCGTACTTCATCGAGCCGGTGCTCGCGCAGCACGACCGCGGTTGGTTCGACGTGTATTGCTACTCCAACGTGGCCCGGCCGGACGCCATGACCGCCCGCCTCATGAAGCTGGCCGACCACACTCGCGAGATCACCGGCGTCGGTGACGTGGAAGCGGCGCAGCAGGTCCGCGCCGACGGCATCGACATCCTGGTCGACTTGTCCGGGCACACCGCCGGGCACCGGCTGGGGGTGTTCGCGCTGAAGTCCGCCCCGGTGCAGGCCACCTATCTCGGTTACCCGAACACCACGGGCCTGGCCGAAATCGACTGGCGCGTCACCGACATCCATACCGACCCGCCCGGCGATGGCGACGAATTCCACAGCGAGCGCCTCGCGCGATTGCCGCGCACGTTCCTTTGCTTCCAGCCGCCCGGCGAAGCGCCCGGCGTCGAGCCCCCGCCCTGCGCGAGGCAAGGGTTCGTCACTTTCGGCTCGTTCAACGTGCTGCCGAAAGTCACCCCCGAGGTGATCCGCACCTGGTCGCGGATCCTCCAGCGCGTGCCGCGCAGCCGGCTCCACCTGAAAGCGCTGGGTCTCGGGGATGCAGCCTCCCGCGCGCATGTGATCGGGGAGTTCGAAAAGCAGGGCATCGCCGCGGACCGCCTGACGGTCCTGCCCATGGAGGGATCGCTGCAGGCGCACCTGGCGCGCTACCACGAGATGGACATCGCGCTCGACCCGTTCCCGTTCAACGGCACCACCACCACGTTCGAGGCGTTGTGGATGGGCGTACCGGTGATCGCGCTCAAGGGTGACAGGCACTCGGGGCGAGTGGGTGCGAGCATCCTCGCGAACGCCGGTCTCGCCGACCTGCTCGCGCCGGACGTGGACGCGTACGTTGAATTGGCCGCGGGGCTCGCCGGCGACGTGGAGCGGCTCGCGTCGCTGCGCAGGACCATGCGCGAACGCGTGGCCGCGTCGCCGCTGCGCGACGCGCCGGGCTTCGTCGGGTCGCTCGAAGATGCCTATCGCGCGATGTGGTCGGACTGGTGCGCCGGCGCGGCCGGGCGTCGCAGCCCGTGAGTCAGGCGATGCGGTTGAACCAGGCCATCGACAGCAGGGCGGAAGTCAAGGACAGGAGTACGCCCAGCGCGGCGAACAGGGCGCTAACCTCCATGACCTGCTGCTTTTCGAGGACCAGCTTCGCGCTGAGCTGGGCGTAGATTTTTTTCAGCGCCGCGGCGTCACCGGCGCGGAAATACTCCCCGCGGGTCGCGGCGGCGATCTTCTTGAGCGGGTCCTCGTCGAGGCGCACGCGCATCGACCATCCGTTGGCGCTAAGTGTCGCGCCCTCCGGAGTGCCGACACCGACCGTGAAGACGCGTACGCCGCGCTCGGCGGCGATCTTCGCCACCGCCAGCGGGTCGGGCCCCATGTTGCTCTGGCCGTCGGACAGCAGCACGATGACGCCCGAGCCGTGCGATCCCGGGGCCACGGGCTTGAACTCGGCGGTGCCCGGCATGGGGTACGTGCCGCCCGGGGGAAACGGGGGGCTCCCGGAAATGATCTTCTCGGCATTGATGCCCGCCTCGGGCAGCAGCGTGGTGAGGGAAATTACGATTCCGCTGCCCAGCGCCGTGCCGCGCTGCAGCTGGAACCGGTCCATGGCCTGCAGGATGTCCTCACGGTTGACGGTAGGGGACTGCGCCACCGCCGCCGAAGCCGCGATGGAGACCACGCCGATGCGCACCTTGCCGGGCTGTTCGTCGAGGAAAGCCTTGGCTGCGTTGCGCGCGGCCGTGATCCGGTCGGGCGCGATGTCGGTGGCCCGCATGCTGCCGGACACGTCGATCGCGAGGATGATGGCCTCGAGGCGCGCGGGCAGCATGAGCGCCGCCTGCGGCCGCGCAACGGCGACGATCAGCGCGGCGAGGCCCAGCAGCATCAGCAGCGGCGGGGCGTAGCGCCGCAGGCGCGCGGCGGCGCCGGCCTTCTGTACAAGCGAACCGAGGCCGGCGTAGCGCAGCGTCGCGCGGCTGCCGCGCACGCGCAGCCAGGCGTGGACCCCGGCCAGCACGGGCAGGGCGGCGAGCAGCCACAGCATTGCGGGCCATTGCAGCGTAAGGGAGACAGGTTCCGGCATGGTTTCTTCCCGCGCTAGCGCGCCGCTACGTGGGCGGCGGCGCCGGCCGGATTGCCGCCCGCGTAGAGCTGGCTGCGTTGCTTTCTCATCCGCGCAAAGCGCAGCAGCGCGCCGTCGAGTGGCTCGCCGGTGGACAGCTCGAGGCAGTCGACTCCCGCTTGCGCAAGCGCCTCGCGCAGCGCCTGCTCGCGCCGCGCGGCGGCCGCGGCAAAGCGCGTGCGAAATCCCCGGTTGTGCGTATCGACGAAGAGCTGTTCCCCGGTCTCGGCGTCCTGCATCACGACCATGCCGAGATCCGGGAGCTCGCGCTCGAGCGGGTCGCACAGGCGCACGGCGATCACCTCGTGCCGCCGGGCGAGCAGCCCGAGGGCGCGTTCCCAGCCAGGGCGGCTGACGAAATCGGACACCAGGAACACGACCGAGCGGCGTTTGATCGCGTGCTGCGCGTGGGCGAGGAGCTCGCCGAGGTCGGTCTCGTGCGCGTTGCCGCTTCCGGGCTTGCCCGCGCGCGGCCGCAGCATGCGGTCGAGGATGTGCAGCACGTGAAGGCGTCCGCTCCGCGCCGGAATTGCACTTTCGACCCCTGCGCTTTCGGCCGCCAGTCCTGTCCCGCGGTACAGCACCGCGCCCACCCGGTTGCCGCGCCGCGTCAGCAGGCGCGCGAGCACGCCCACCAGCTCGGCCGCCAACATGCGTTTGTTCACCGCCTGCGAGCCGAAATCGAGCGAGCCGCTGAGGTCGGCGAGGAACCAGGCCGCGACCTCGCGGTCCTCCTGGAACTCGCGCACGTGCGGCACCTGCAGCCGCGCCGTGACGTTCCAGTCGATGTAGCGAACGTCGTCCTCGGCCTGGTATTCGTGCAGGTCGGCGAAGTCCAGGCCGAACCCGCGCACGAGCGTGCGGTGGTCGCCCTGCAGGACCCCGTCCAGCCGCCGGAGCACGGTCCATTCGAGGCGCTGCAGGAGCCGCTCGGCCTGGCCGCCGCCCGGCGCTGCCGCTGCTGGAGCGTCGGATTGCGCCATGACGCTAGCCTGCCGTGAGCTTCACGTGGCCCTCCAGGGGCTTTTCGGGCCGCGGGACCGCCTTCATCACCCGCATGACGATCTCGTCGGCGCTCAGCCCGTCGGACAGCGCCTCGTAGGTGAGCACCAGCCGGTGGCGCAGCACGTCGGGCACGAGGTCGGTGACGTCCTCGGGCAGCGCATAGCTGCGGCCGCGCAGGAACGCCAGCGCGCGCGCGCCTTCGATGAGGTTGATGGTCGCTCGCGGGCTGGCCCCGAAGGTGATGTAGCGCGCCAGGTCCGTGAGGCCGAAGCGTGCGGGATCGCGCGTCGCCGCCACCAGCTTCACCGCGTAATGCACGAGGCCTGGGTCCACGTAGCAGGTGCGGCATTCGGCCTGCAGGGCGCTCAGCTGCTCGGTCGTGGCTACAGCGGTCACCTGTGCGGGAGGCCCGGTGACGCGCTGGACGATGGCGAACTCTTCTTCCTCGGTCGGGTAGCCGACCAGCACCTTCATCATGAAACGGTCGACCTGCGCTTCGGGCAGCGGGTAGGTACCCTCGGTCTCGATCGGGTTCTGCGTCGCCATCACGAGGAAAGGCTCGGGGACCTTGTGCGTTTCGCCCGCGATGGTGACCTGCCTTTCCTGCATGACTTCGAGCAGCGCGCTCTGCACCTTGGCCGGCGCGCGGTTGATCTCGTCGGCCAGCAACAGGTTGGTGAACACCGGCCCGAGCGACGTGCCGAACTCGCCCGACTTCTGGTTGTAGATGCGGGTGCCCACCAGGTCGGCGGGCAGCAGGTCGGGGGTGAACTGGATGCGCTTGAACTGGCCGCGCACCGCCCGTGCGAGGGTCTTCACCGTCAGCGTCTTGGCGAGGCCCGGCACGCCCTCCACCAGCAGGTGGCCCTGCGCGAGGATCGCCACCATCACCCGTTCGAGGAAATGGTCCTGCCCGACCACCACCCGCTTCACCTCGTAGAGCACCCGCTCCATGAGCGATGCGACCTCGCCCGGTTCGGTCGGTCCCGTTTTCTGCTCCATGCTGCGTTCTCCTAGAAGGGCGGTATGCCGACCGCCGCGCCGGCCGCTTCGATCGTGGCTGCGAAACCGATGCCGATGAATGTCCCGGCCGATGTGGGGTTGAGGATCGCGGTGACGATGCCCACCACCTCCCCGCTCATGTTGACCAGGGGCCCGCCCGAGTTGCCCGGGTTGGCGGCGGCGTCGAACTGGATCAGGCCCTTGAGGCTGCGCTCGCCCTTGTCCGAGCGGAACTCCCGGTTGAGTCCCGACACCACGCCTGCGGAGATCGACGGCCCGATGCCGAACGGAAAGCCCACCGCGACCACTTCGTCGCCGGGCCGCAGGTTGGCGGTCGACCCCATGGTCGCCGCGGGCAGGTCGTCGGGGATCGATTTCGCGCGGATCACCGCGAGGTCGTTGTCGGCCTGTGCGCCGACGAATTCGGCTTCCGACTCATGCCCGTCGTAGAAGGTCACGGTGACCCTTTTCGCGCCCTGCACCACGTGGAGGTTGGTGAGGATCGTGCCGTTGTCGATGATCACCACCCCCGTGCCCACGCCGCGCGCCGTCTCCACGGCCTTGGGATCCTTTGGGTCTTCGTAGTATCCGCGCACGCGGACGACCGCCTCGCGCACCGACTCGGCGGCTTTCGCGGCCCTGGAGGGCAGGGTCTTGTTCTCCAGCGTGTGCAGCACCGCGGCGTCGATGTCCTCCTGGGTGAACTCGCGCGGCTTTGCCTGGAAGTGGAGGGATGCGAACACGGCGCCAACGGCAATCAGGGCTCCTGCACCAAAGAGGAGCGTCCGCTCGAATCGCGCACAGGCTGCGCGCAACCGCTGGCCCAGCGTGCGCCGAGGGGGCGTTTGTTCGGTCGCATCCGGCGCGAGTGTGGCGCGCTCGGCATCGGGCCGCGCAGTGTTCCTCTCGGGGCTCCTGCCAGGGCTGCTACTGTATAGCGCTGCTCGTCTCATTCGCCGTCCCGCAAGTCGAAGCTGATCCGGGGCCTGCCTTGCCACGAAAGTTAACACGGGCATGACGCAGGATGCATGCCCGGTTCGCCGGCCCGGCAGTGATAAAGTTACCGGGCCCGTCCTGGATGGAGAACCGATGCGTTTCCT
>JANNWA010000139.1:0-5702 GCA_031408275.1 Pseudomonadota bacterium | reverse complement strand
CGAGATGGGCGGCCGCGCGGTGGAGTCGCAGAAGAGCCGGGTGAGCGAGGCTTCGGTGCGCGGGTTCTGGCAGCAGTATCGCGGGCAGATGAAACTGTGAGTTCAATCGAGTCCCGGGTCGAGCGGCTGCTAGCGGAATATGCAGCCTGCATCGACGACGATTCATTGGAGAAATGGCCTGAGTTCTTCACGCAGGATTGCCTCTACCGCATCCTGACCCGCGACGGCTATCGCAACCGCTGGCCGGCCGGCGTGCTCCACTGCGAAGGGCGGGGGATGCTTTCCGACCGCATCCTGTCGATGCGCCGCGCCAACATCTTCGAGCCGCACTGGTACCGCCACCTGGTGTCGTCCACCCGGCTGAAAGGGACGGAAGGTGGGGAGGCGGGCGGCGGGACGCGCCTGCACAGCAACTTCGCGATCATGCGCACCATGCAGACCGGGGAGCAGTCGCTGTTCCTCGCCGGGTTCTACGACGACCTGGTCGTCGAGCAGGCAGGGAAATTGCTTTTCCGGGAGAAGACCGTGGTGCTCGACTCGAACCGGGTCGACACGCTGCTGGTCATTCCTGTTTGATTTCAAGATGGAGCAATAGACCACCCATGTCGAACCCGTTCATCCTCGGCGGCGCGATGCTGCCGCACGCGCCGCAGTTCTTCACCCAGCCGGAGACCGAGGACAAGGCGACCATCGCCCGCGTGCAGCAGGTCGCCGCGAAGATCGGCGAAGGCCTCAAGGCGCTCAAGCCCGACGTCTGGATCGTGATCGGCAATGACCACGCGCAGCAGTTCTTCGCCAACGTCGCGCCGCCTTTCACGCTGCACGTGGGCGGGGTGGGGCGCGGGACGTTCGCGGGACGCGAGTTCAAGTTCAACATCGCCAGCGAGATCGGCTTTGCGCTGGTGAAGGATTTCTACCGCGCCGGGTTCGATCCCGCGTTCACCAGCACCGCCGAGATCGATTACGCGCTGGGCATTCCGATGACGCACCTCGGCATCGGCGACGCGCCGATCCTGCCGATCTTCGTGAACGCCTACCTGCCGCCGCAGCCGACCATGGAGCGGTGCTACGCCTTCGGGCAGGCGCTCGCGCGGGGCCTCGCCTCGCTCGGCGTGCGCGCCGTGATCGTGGCCAGCGGCGGCATGTCGCATTTTCCCGGCACCGACAACTACAGCAACCCGGCGTTGGAATTCGACAAGTCGGTGCTCGAGCCGATGAAGGAGGGGCGCCTCAAGACCCTTCTCGGCTACGAGGAAGACCTCCTCGATTCGACCGGCAACATCGAGTTGCGCTGCTGGGGCGTCGCCGCCGGCGCGCTGGGCGAAAGGAAACCCGATATCGTGCAGCTCGACCCGAGCTGGCACCACAACTACGCGTCGCTCGGCTGGTACTCCGGGGTGGGCGTCGCGCCACAAGCGCCGCACTATCCGCAGATCGCGCCGGGCCTGCAGTCGATTACGAGCGCGTTGTTCAACATGGCCAACGATCGCCCCTCGCGCGACGCGTGGTTCGCGGACCCCAACGCCTATGCGGACAAGTACCACCTCGAAGGCAGGCATAAGAAGCTGCTCGTTGATTTCGACGCGCCCGGGATTGTTGCGGCGGGCGTGCATCCGCTGCTGATCTTCCTGGTGCGCATGCATGTCGAACGCGAGCGGGGGAAAAGCGTATGAACATCGAGATTGGAATCCCCGAAGACCTGCGCCGCCAGATGGCCGAGGTCGGGCCCAAGTGGGCGACCAACGTGCCCGGCCACGTGAAGCAGATGATCGACGCGTTCAGCGCCGTTCTGGCCAGGTGCCCGAAGGACGGCGTCAGTTCGAAGCGCGAGCTGCCTTATGGAACGCACGAGCGGCAGGTGCTCGACGTGTACTCGCCTGCGAATGCCAAAGGCGCGCCCGTGGTGGTCTTCGTGCACGGCGGCGCGTTCACCGACGGCGAGAAGGACCGTTCCGCCGAGGTCTACAGCAACGTCTGCATCTGGTTCGCGCGGCACGGCATCGTCGGCATCAACATGGAATACCGCAGCGCGCCTACGGCCCAGTATCCGGCCGGCACCGAGGACGTGAAGCTCGCCTGCCAGTGGGTGGAGAAGAATGCGGCGTCGCTCGGCGTCGATATGCAGCGCCTGTTCGTGTTCGGGCATTCGGCGGGGGCGGCGCACTCGGCAGCCTACGCGTACGGTGCGCCCGGGTCCGAAGGCGGTCCCAAGGTCGCCGGGTCCATCGTGGTCAGCGGCCGCGTGCGCGCCGACAACCTGCCCACCAACCCCAACGCGCGCAAGGTCGAGGCTTATTACGGGACGGACGCATCGCTGTTCGAGGAGCGCTCGGCGCTGCACCTGGCGGGCAGGGACAGTGCGCCTACATTCATTGCCATCGCCGAGTACGAGAACCCGCTGCTCGATGTCTACTGCCTGGAGTTGGCGCACCGGCTCGGGCAGGCCAAGGGCAAGGCGCCGCGCTTCATGCAGCTGTGGGGGCACAACCATTCGTCCATCATCGCCCACCTGAACACGGCCGAGGATGCGCTGGGGAAGGCGCTGGTGGAGTTCGTTCTAAGCCATAAAACATAAACTTTAAATACAGTAAGTCTTTTCCCGTGGCGGATTACATGCCAATCTTGTTGTGTGCTTACACAACAAATAGGAGTTATCGTCCGGTCGAAATTTTTCGTACCCTGTAGCGCGACTTGATGTCGGAAGCGATCGGGACATTCATGGCCTCGATCGAAACCCGCTTTTGCCCGGGTCGCTTGAGTATGCCGGCGAGCTTCGCAATGTTGCCGGGCTTGCGGTCTGTGGTCCGAAGCGCCTCCAATTTTGCAGCGCCCGTGATGCGACTGCCTTCTGCGCTTGAAGTTGAAGCCGCCTGCAGCATGAATTCGACCTTCACTGTCTCGTAGGGGAACACGACTCCGCCGCCTTCGGCGCGATCAAGTACCCCGGCCTTCAGAAGCGCAGTCACATCCGCGTGAACGGCCTTCACATCCCTGTCTACGCGCCGTGCCGCCTCGCGGATCGACACGGGGCCTGCACCGCACAGAGCCTTGATCAGTTCCCATCGCTTTGCCGTCAGTACGCGCCAGAGCAGTTCTGGAGTTGCAAAGCTGATGCGTGCAAATCTATCCGCTTTGCCCGACTTCCAGGTCTTGAGGACGTCGTCCATGACATCGGCAGGGGCACGCACGTCAAGAACTACTGTTTTCATGATTCCACCTCTCGATATCACGCCAAAAATCGGCCATCAGTTTGTCCAGCGTCTCGAAGTCGTAAGCCTCTTCCTTGTCGCCGTGGTGTCTGTGGTCGCCCTTGCCGGTTTCGTTGTCGTATCGCAGCATGCAAATTCCGTCGACGACATAGGCCAGGCGATATTTGAAGCCATGGCTCGAGCCGGATATGGGCTTGGAAACCTTCCAGACAACCACATCGGCGAACGCCCTTTCGGAATAATCGGCGCGAGTGCGGATCAGTTGGACCGCTTTCATGTTGGACATGATGACAACGATCGCCGGTGTTGTCAATAAGTCCAACAATCCGGATCATCAGGTTCTGCCGTGCCCATTCGCTCCGGTCGGCAAGAAACGGTGCCATAAAAATCCCTACTCCGGCCGACCCGCCCGCGCGCGTTTCGTCCAGTGAGCCATCCCCATCTCCGCGTAGAGCTTTTTCGCCTTCGCAAGCGAAACGCGCGCTTCCGCCGCGCGTCCCGCCGCCGCAAGCAGTTCCGCCATCCCGAGATTGCAGTGCGCCACGAGCGGCCGCATTTCGCGCGCCTCCGCCAGGGCGAGCGCCTGCCCGAAAAGCGCGGAGGCGGCTGCCGTGTCGGAGGGCGCGCGTGCAGCGGCGATCGAACCCTGCAGCCAGAGCGCCCATGCGCGCACGCCCTGTTCTTTTCTCGCGCCGCCTTGTTCCAGCGCGCGCGCGGCCACGCCCGCGGCTTCCTCGGGATGGCCGGCCAGCAGGTAGGCCTCGGCGACGAAGATGAGGCAATAGGGCAACAGCGGTGCCGCCATCACCGGCGCGAGGATTTCGAGCGCTTCCGCGGTCTCGCCCACCTGCGCGAGGCCCGCTCCGAGGATCGGCACGAGAACGCGCGTGCCCATCGGCAGGTCGCCTTTGCGCGCGAGTTCGATCCCTTGGCGCAGCACCTGAATGCCCTCCGGAAACGCGCCGCTGCGCACGTATACCGCGCCGGCGGTGAAGCAGGCTCTCACCGTGTCCCAGACCGAGTCGAGGCTCTGCGCCAGGTCAAGGGCGCGCTTCGCGTGGTCGATCGCGGCGTCGAAATCCCCGGTTTCCGCGAGGCTGAGGGCGTTGAAGCCGTGCGAGATCACCGCCGGGTGGCCGATTACGCCGCGCCGGCGATAGTCTTTCGCGCCGGCCGCCGCGGTCGCGGCCGGACCCAGCACCGCCAGGGCCTGGCGAAAATCCCCCAGGAAGAAGCTCGAGGTGCCGATCACGTTTTCCGCCCAGTAGTCCTCCACCCCCGCCACCGTGCCCGCGGCGACGGTCGCGATCACCTGCTCGCCGATCGCGACGGCTTCCGCGTGCCGTCCGAGGAGCGTGAAGCAGTTGCCGGTGAAGATTGAAACCCACGCCTGCAGCCCGGGATCGCCCAGGTTGCGCGCGTGCGGCTCGGCGGCGCGCAGGCACTCGAGCGTCCCCTTGATGTCGCCAAGCAGGGTGAGCGAGCCGCGCAGCGCGAAACTGATTTCGATCGCGGTCCGCACGCGCTCGGGATTGCTCGCCAGCTGCGCGCCGGCCGCGAGCGCCTGCTCGAAGCTTGCGACCGCTTCACGGTGCGCGGAGCGTGCCGCCGCGCGCAGTCCCGCGGCGCGCAGATATTGGAAGGCGCGGTCCCAGCGTTCGCTCTCCTGGCAATGGCGTCCGAGCGCGAGGTAGTGCGGTTCCAGGTCGCCGGCATGGACTTCCTCCAGCGCGCGCGCGACCGCGCCGTGGAGCATCCTGCGGTGCAGGCTCGCGAGCCGCGCGTAGGCGGCATCGCGGATGTAGTCGTGGGTGAAGTCGAGGCGCTCGCCCGCCGTGTGCAACAGGCGCCGCTCGACGAGCTCGGCGATTCCTTCCGCAGCCTCGGCCGGCGTCAGGTCCGCGGCGCGGGCCAGCAGCTCGAGGTCGAACTCCCGCCCGATCACCGCTGCCGTCGCGGCGAGTTGCGCCGCGACGCCCGCGAGGCGGTTGAGCCGGCCCGCGACGACGTCGCCCTTTTTGGAGCCGCCGGGACGCTCCCCGGTGAGGGCGCCCGCGTCGTTCGCCGCGCGCACTGTTTCCACGACGATCAGGGGATTGCCGTTGCTGATGCGATAGGCTTTCTCCGCGAGGCTGCGGATCGTGCGCTTGGCGCTGCCCGCGCGCATCAGGGCGGCCACCAGAGCCGCGGTGTCGGCGTGCGAAATCGGCGCGAGTTGCATCCGGTGCGAGCGCGGCTGGCGCGCGATCTGGGCCAGCGCGCCCTCCAGCAAGGGGGCGCCGCGAACCTCGTCCGGGCGCGCGGTCGTTGCAAGCAGTACCGGCCAGTTCGTCGCGGCGCGCGCAAGATGGGCAAGCAGGCGCGGGGTCATTTCGTCGGCCCAGTGCAGGTCCTCGATCACCACGACCAGCGGACCCTGGCGTGAAAGCAGTGCAACGGCCTTCGCCATGGCCGCAAAGAGGGACAGGTGGTCCTCGGCAGGCGCATCGCCGG
>JANNWA010000138.1:0-4683 GCA_031408275.1 Pseudomonadota bacterium | reverse complement strand
AGAAGCGGCCGCTCCAGGCCGGTCTCGGTGAGGTAGTCGCCTTCCTTCAGGGCGTAGTCGAGGATGCCGAGCGCAAGTTCGGGCCGCAGGCGCGAATTCGCGTCCTGCTTGAGCTCGATCTTGCCGATGCGCCCTTCGAGGATCGAGATCTCGACCACCCCGTCGCGGATCTGCTGGGCAGGCAGGTAGGCCTGGGCGAGGAAATAGCCGTTGGCGCGATAGTACGCACGCACCACGTTGGCTGCATCCGTGAGGCCTTCGAAGTCGAGCTCCTTGCCATACGAATCCTTGAGCAGCGGCAACAGCTGCTCCTCGGGGTAGACGGTATTGCCCCTGATGCGGAACTGCTTGACGGTGACCTTGAGCGACGCAGACCCGCGCATTGCGGGGCGCGGCGTCTCCTCGCGCGGCATGACTTCACTGTCGGGGCGCGGGGGAGCCGGAACCGTGCTTTGCTGCTGTTCGCGCAGGATCTGGCCCGCATCGGGGCGCACCTGCGCGAGCTGCGCATACGCGCCTGGAACGACAAACGCTGAAGCGATTACCGCGACCAGAACCGGGTGTAGCGGCCGCAAAAATTCAAGCGGTGCCGATTGTTCTTGCTGTTTACCGCACGTCATTTGTGCGCCCCCTAAATCTCGAGTGCAAAGTCTAACATTGCGCCCCGCGCATCCGCCGCAGAACGCAAAACCCCGCTCCAACGTTATTACTGGAACGGTTTAATAAATTTCTTTTTTATATCTGTAGGTTATGTATTTCTCTTTATAAATCAACCGAAGTATCCCTTCATGCGGCTGAGGGTAGCTTGATCGCACCGGCACGACAAGCGGAATTCCGATGGCTAGTCCGTTCGGCCAGGCATACTGTTGCGCTTTAGCAACAATCGAAAAATGTGCAAGATATTGTCAATAAAAGCCTTGGTGTACGCCTGATCCTGGCCACTGTTCAGCCGGGCTGCGAACCGGCTTCCTGTAGAGTGCGCGTCGGTCTGAAACACCGGTTTTCCAGCGAGGCTTGCTGCGGGATGACTAAAGCGCAATGAGCAGAACATGACGCCCCATCCTCGCGCCACATTGCGCGCGACCGGGCTCGACTGCGTGCGGGGAGAGCGGCGCCTGTTCGGGGGCCTCGCCTTCGAACTCGGCAACGGCGGCCTGCTCCAGGTCAGCGGCCCCAACGGAAGCGGCAAGACCAGCCTGTTGCGCATGGTGTGCGGCCTGCTGCCCCCGGCGGCCGGGGCGATCGAATGGAATGGCAGCCGGATCCGCTCGCTGGCCGAGGACTACAACGCCAACCTGGTCTACATCGGCCACCTGAATGCCGCCAAGGACGAACTGAACGCGCGGGAAACCCTCGGACTCGCGGCCCGCCTGGCCGGCCTGCCGGCCGACCCAGCGTCCGTTGCGGAGGCCCTCGAAGGTTTCGGGATGGCAGGCTTCGACCGGTTGCCCTGCAAGGTGCTCTCGCAGGGACAGAAGCGCCGTCTTGCACTGTCCCGCCTGAAGCTCTGCGCAAGCCGCGCCCTGTGGGTGCTGGACGAGCCGTTTGCCGCGCTAGACTCGGCAGGCATCGCGGTGATGCGCACCGTGCTCGAGGAGCACCTCGCGCGCGGCGGGCTGGCCTTGCTCACGACGCATCAGGCCGTCCCGGTGGCGGCGCCCTTGATGCAGACCATCGAGCTTGGCGCATGAACGGCACGCTTTTTTCGGCGGTGCGATGCGTGGTGGCGCGCGACCTCATGATCGTGATGCGCAACAAGTCCGACGCGGCGAACACGCTGCTTTTCTTTGCGATCGTCGTGAGCCTTTTCCCGCTGGGCGTCGGCCCCGAGACCGCACTGTTGCGCACTATCGCGCCCGGTGTCGTCTGGGTAGCCGCGCTCCTCGCTTCGATGCTCGCCCTCGCGCGGCTGTTCGCGGCCGACTATGCCGACGGTACGCTGGAGCAACTGGTGCTGGCGCCGCATCCGCTGGGAATGCTGGTCGCCGGCAAGGTGCTCGCGCACTGGCTGGTGTCCGGCTTCCCGCTGGTGCTGGTCGCTCCCCTTCTCGGACTGCAGTTCGGGATGGACTCGGACGCGGTACTGGTGCTCGTTGCCTCGCTCGCCCTCGGCACCCCGGTGTTGAGCCTCTTGGGGGCCGTGGCGGCCGCACTGACGCTGGGCCTGCGGGGGAGCGGCGTGCTCGTTTCGCTGATCGTGTTGCCACTGTGCGTACCGGTGTTGATCTTCGGCGCGGGCGCGGTGGACGCAGTCGCCGGCGGCCTCAGCGCAGCCCCGCACTTGTCACTGCTGGGCGCCTACCTGCTGCCGGGCGCGCTGTTCGGCCCGTGGGCGACGGCCGTCGCGATTAGAATCGCGCTCGAGTAATGTAATCGCAACCAACCGATCCGGACTTCCTCCATGAGCGGCAGCATCAACTGGTTCAAGTATTCATCTCCCCCGGCGTTCTACCCGCTCGCGGGGATGTTCGCGCCCTGGTTCTTCGCGGCCGCGGCCATCCTCGGTGTGATCGGTCTTTACATCGGCTTTTTCGTTGCGCCGACCGACGCGACGCAGGGAGACGCCTACCGGATCATCTACATTCACGTGGCGGCCGCCTGGATGTCGATGTTCATCTATTGCGTGATGGCGTTCTGGGCCGGGGTCGGGCTGGTGTTCAACACGCGACTTTCGTCGATGATGGCCTCGGCGCTCGCGCCCACTGGCGCCCTGATGACTTTCATCGCGCTGTGGACCGGCGCACTGTGGGGCAAGCCGACCTGGGGCACCTGGTGGGTGTGGGACGCGCGCCTCACCTCCGAGTTGATCCTGCTGTTCCTGTATCTCGGCTTCATCTCGCTGCAGGCGGCCATCGACGACCCGCGCCGCGCGGACAAGGCCGGCGCCGTACTGGCCCTGGTCGGCGTGGTGAACGTGCCGATCATCTATTTCTCGGTGCAGTGGTGGAACACGCTGCACCAGGGCGCGTCGGTGAGCATGACGAAAAGCCCCAGCATGGCGGCGACCATGCTTACGGGCATGCTGGTCATGGCAGTGGCGTTCTGGATGTACTCGATCGGGGCCGGGCTGCTGCGCCTGCGCGCGATCATCCTGGAGCGCGAGCGGCACACCGACTGGGCGAAGACATTGGGCGGGGTGCGGCCATGAAGTGGGAAAGCTTCTCCGCGTTCATTGCCATGGGCGGCTATGGGTTTTACGTCTGGGGCTCCTACATCGTGACCGCCGGCGTGCTGGCGGCGGAGGCCTGGTCGCTCATCGCCCGCCATCGCGCTGCGCGTCGCGCGCTGCGCGAATCCGGGGAAACCTAAGGCACCACGCTGTCGATCACGATCGACAGCCCTTTCGCGCCGACCTTGACCGGCTGGCTCACCCCCTGCAGGTCCCCGCCCTGGGAAATCGCATTGCCGGACTTGGAAATCCGCGCGGTCACGATCACTTCGGGAAAGCCCGACAGCTTCAACTCGGGGCTCATCGCAAGCGCATCGTCGAGTGTAAAGTCGGTGGGCAGGTCGGATACTTGCTTCCTGAGCACCGCGAGCGGGATGCGCGGCCCGTTGGCCGCGCGCGCGGAGATGAAGAGCGTGTCCTGCGGGCTGGCTTTCGCCGCGAGCGCCGGGCTCAACGTAACGCGCCCGCTGACGCTTGCCCCGGGTGCTGACTTGACGTCTGCAGCTTTCGGCGCCACGGCCTTGGCCACCGGCTTGCCGGCAGCACCGGGCGGCGCCTTGACCCCGCCCAATTCACGCGCTTCGGCAATCCCGCCCGCGGTCGACTTCCCCATCTCGGAGTCCGGTGGCAGCAGCGGCAGCAGCTTCTCCCAATAGGCAACGGCACCGACATAGTCCTTGCGGTAGAACGCGGCCGAACCCGCCATGGCCAGCGCCTTGGGATGCAACGGATCGATCTTCAGCGCCTGCTGAACGAGCTGCGTGGGCCTGCCGTCGAGCTTGCGCCCCTGGCTCATCGCCAGCGCATCGGCGTAGTCGGCGTAGAGATCGGCGTCGTCCTTGACGGTCTGCGCGGCCTTCTCGAACGCGGCCACCGCCTCGGGCATGCGCTGCATCACGTAGTAGGAGCGCGCGAGCATCATCCAGCCACGGGGGTCGTCCGGGTTCTTCTCGAGCCGCGCCGCCAGCCGCGCGACCATCTCGTCGACCTCCGCCGGGGTGACCTTGTGTTCCGCGGCAAGCGCCTCGGGGCGCAGGCCGTCAGGCTCGCCGATCCACAGGTAAATCGACAGCGCTGAAAGCGGAATGAGCACTGCGAGTGAAATAGCCGCAATGCGTCCGCCCGCAGGCGAAGCCTGGCCAGTCCCGCCCCCGGCGGCGCCCTCCTCGAGCACGCGGCGCTCCAGCTCGGCGCGCGCGCTGGCGTGCTGTTGCGCGGAGAGCGTCCCGCTCGCCAGGTCCACTTCGAGCTCGATCAACTGGGCGCGCAGGATGGCAAGGTTCGCGCGGCCGGTTTCGACCCCGCCGCCGGCCTCTCTACGGCGCAGCAGCGGCACGACCACCCAGAGGACCGCCATGACCGTCATTACGGCCGAAATCACGATGAAACTTTTCATGCGGCGATGCGCCTCTTCATGCGGAGTCCTTGCCTGGGCCGCCATCCAGCATGCCGCTTGCCCGGGCGCGCTCCTCGCCGGTGAGTTCAGGCGGACCGGCGCGTTTTGCGCGGCTGCG
>JANNWA010000137.1:0-10862 GCA_031408275.1 Pseudomonadota bacterium | reverse complement strand
CAGCGCGCCGCGCGCCAGGCACCCCATAATTCATAGGAAGGAGGCAACGCAATGAAGAAACTGATCGCAGGCCTACTTGTCGGCCTCGCCGCCTCGGCCGGAGCACAGGCCCAGGCCTGGCCCAACAAGCCGGTGACCCTGATCGTGCCGTTCGCCCCCGGCGGCGGAACGGACATCACCGCCCGCCTCATGAGCGCGAGGCTCACGGAGTTGTGGAGCAGATCCGGTGGGCAAGCGGTAGTGGTGGAAAACAAGGCCGGCGCCGCGGGCATCCTGGGCGCGGACGCCGTGGCCAAGGCTCGCCCCGACGGCTACACGCTGCTGATCGGAAACGTGGGTACGCAGTCGATCAATCCCTCGCTCTACCCGAAGCTGCCCTACAACCCGGCCCAGGCGTTCGCGCCGGTGTCGCTGATCTGCGAATTGCCGTTCGTCCTCATGGCGAGCAATGCGTTCCCGCCGAACTCGGTCCCGGAGCTCGTTGCGTTCGCGAAGTCCCAGCCCGACCGCGTGACTTATGCAAGCTCCGGGAGCGGCGGGTCCCCCCACCTCACCGCCGAACTGTTCCAGCTGGTCACCGGCACGCGGATGCTGCACGTGCCCTACAAGGGCGGCGGCCCGGCGATGATCGACCTGATGGCGGGGCAGGTGAACCTGCTGTTTGCGTCGGTGCTCGAAGCCTCCGGCCACATCAAGGCCGGTAAGCTCAAGGGGCTCGCGATCACGCACGCGAAGCGCTCCGTCGCCTTGCCGGACGTGCCGACGCTTGCGGAGGCGGGGGTCGCGGGCGGGGAGTCGGGCTCATGGATCGCACTGCTTGCGCCGGCCGGGACGCCGGTCGCGATCATCGACCGGCTGGCCTCGGATGTGAAGGCGGCGCTGGCGGTCGTCGAAACCCGCGAAAAACTGATCGCGCAAGGGGCGGTCCCGCAACACAGCACCCCGGTCGAACTGCAGGCGCTGATCGACGCCGACCAGGCGCGCTACGGCAAAATCATTCGCGACAAGGGCCTGAAGGTGGAATGATCCGCCCGCTTCGTCCCTGGCCCGGAAACCGAACGGAGGAACGCAATGGCACTGTCAGACACAGTTCGCAAACGCCTCGAAGGGTGTTCTGCCGCGACCCTCACCACGCAGCTCTTCAAGCGCGGCTTGCGCAATCAGGTGCTGCAGGGGGTTTTGCGCCTGACACCCAGGTCCCCGACCCTGGTTGGCGAAGCCTTCACGCTGCGCAACATCCCGGCGCGGGAAGACCTCGACCACGCCGGCGTCTACGAAAACCCGGAGCATCCGCAACGCAAGGCGATCGAGACGGTCCCCGCCGGTTGCGTCCTGGTCATCGACTGCAGGGGCGACTCGCGATCGGCCTCGGCCGGGGGCATCCTGGTGCGGCGCCTCATGGTGCGCGGCGCCGCGGGACTGGTAACGGACGGCGGGCTGCGCGACACACCCGAGATCGCCGAGAATGCGTTCCCGGTCTACTGCCAGGCGCCCTCCGCTCCCATCAGCCTGATCCATCACCACGCCGTGGACATGAACGTGCCGATCGCCTGCGGCGGGGTTGCGGTGTATCCGGGCGACATCATCGTCGGCGATGCGGAGGCGGTAGTGGTGGTGCCGGCCGGGTTCGCAGAGGAAGTTTCGGCGGACGCACTCGAACAGGAGCAGATCGAGAAATTCGTACTGGAGGAGATCGCGGCCGGGCGCCCGTTGCCGGGCACGTACCCCCCGAACGCCGCCACCAGGGAACGCTATGCTGTGTGGAAGCGGAGCCGGTGATTTCCAGTAAAGTCAGACTTTAATTTCTAAACTCAGCTCTGGTAGCCGGTTCCAAGGTAGGTTGTGTACTGGTATCGGTACATTCACCCCTACCAGGCCGCATCCAGAAGCTGGCGGACCACGGCCGGCCCGTCGATCTTGCGGGGGTTGGTGTGGATCCAGCGGTCGTGCATGGACCCCTGGGCGATTCGGTAGAGCATTTCGGCTTTGACGCCGACGTCTCGCAGGGTGCGGGGCAGCCCGAGCTCGGCGATCAGCGAGGCAACCACGTCGGCGGCCGGCTCGCCCGGGCGGCCGAGCGCCTCGCTGACGAGTTGCTGCCGTTCGGCGTTGACCGGGAGGTTGAAGCGCAGCACGTGCGGCAGCATCACGCAGGACGTATAGCCGTGCGGCACCACCGCCGTGCCGCCGAGCACGTGCCCGATCCCGTGGCTCGCGCCTTTCTCCACGCCGGCGCTGCTGCCGATGACCGACATCCATGATCCGAGCTGGCAGTCGAGGCGAGCAGGCAGGTTCGCTGGATCCGCCTTGACCGCGCGCAGCCCGCGCCCGAGCAGCCTGAGTGCATGGAAAGAGGTGCCGTCGGACAATGGCTTCGCGTTGATCGAGCACAGGTCCTCGACTGCATGGTCCACGGCGCGGATGCCGGTCGAAAGCCACAGCCACTCCGGCGTATGCACGGTAATCGCCGGATCGAGGATCACGGTGCGGGGACTGGCCCTGGGCTGGGCGAACACTTCCTTCACGCCGCGGGCCGTGTCGGTACAACCGGCGGTGGCCGAGAACTCCCCGGCGGACAGCGTGGTGGGAATGATGACCGAATCGACCGGCGGCGGCTGGTAGGCCGGCCGTACCTGCCTGCCGTCGGCGCCGATCTTGACGCTGTAGGCATCAAGCTGGCCGGCTTCGGTCACGTCGTTGCCAAGACAAATCCCGACCATCTTGGCGGCATCGGTGACCGAGCCGCCGCCCACCGTGAGCAGCATGTCCGCGCCGGCCGCGCGCGCGGCGTTGGCCGCGGCGACGACATCTACCCTGGGCGTGTGCGCGCCGATCCGCGCGAAGAGGCCCGCGAACCGGCTGCCTAGCGCCTTCTCCACGCGCCGCACCACGTCCGTCCTGGCTTCGAGCGTCGAACTTGCGAGGACGAAGACTCTCCGGGCGTCGACCAGTTCGACCTCGCGGCTCAGCGCCGCCTCGAAGCCCGTCCCGTAGGCTATGCGGGCCGTGCCCGGATAGCTGTAGACGCCGCTCTGCACGTTACTTGCCCTGGAATTTCGGCTTGCGCTTGTCGAGCAATGCGGACACGGCTTCGTGCTGGTCCTTGGTGTGCTGCACCAGCGCCTGCATCGAGGAGGCCAGTTCGAGCGCGATCGGCAGGCTCACCTGCTGGGAGTCGCGCAAGAGGCGCTTGGTCAGGCGCAGCGAGTGCACGGGCTGGGCGGCGATGCGCGCGGCGAGGGCGCGGGCTTCGGTCATGAGCTGGTCGTCGTCAACCACCCTGGACACCAGGCCGATGCGCGCCGCTTCCTCGGCATCGAGGAAATCGCCGGTGAATGTCATCTCGTAAGCCTTGGACAGGCCCACCACGCGCGGCAGGTACCAGGCGCCGCCGTCTCCCGAAACCAGGCCCACCCGCAGGAAGCTCTCGGCAAAGGTCGCGCTGCGCCCGGCGATGCGGATGTCGCACATGGTCGAGAGGTCGCAACCGGCGCCGATCGCGGCGCCGTTGACTGCGGCGATCGACGGCGCCTCGAGCCCGTACAGGGCCATCGGGATGCGCTGGATGCCCTCGTGGTAGCCGCGGCGGATCTCGGCGGGGCTGCCGGCGAACAGGCCCGTGCGCTCCTTCATCTGCTTCACGTTGCCGCCCGAGGAAAACCCCTCGCCCGCGCCGGTGAGGATGACACAGCCGACGGACAGGTCCCCGTTGATGCGATGGGTGTATTCGACCAGCGCGTCGACAATGGCCGGCGATATCGCGTTGCGCGTGGCCGGTTCGTTCAGCGTCAGCGTGACGATGCCGCCGTCCTGTTCATAGAGCACGGGTTTGTTCATGCGTCTCGTTCCTTTGCGGGTCCGCCCAAGGCGTCGCAGGATGTTACTTTTACGCGGCCGCGTTGTCTCGGATATATTGGTACCGTAGGATCCCCAAGCGCGAAACCTCTGGGAGGAGGACATGCACGAATTCAGATTCGACCCGGTACAACTGCCGCCACAGGCGCAGGAGTTGCGCACGCGGGTGCGCGCGTTGATCGCCGAAGAAGTGGCGGGGGGCGCGTTCAACCCGAGCCGCCACTCGTGGTCCTCGTTCGACGCCGGGTTCAGTCGCAAGTGCGGCGAGCGCGGGTTCATCGGCATGATCTGGCCGAAGAAGTACGGCGGCCACGAGCGCACCGCGCTGGAAAGGTACGTCGTAACCGAGGAGATGCTCGCGGGCGGCGCGCCGGTGGGCGGCCACTGGGTGGCCGACCGGCAGAGTGGGCACCAGATCCTGAAGAACGGCAGCGAGCGCGCGAAGGCGGAAATCCTGCCGCGGATCGCGGCCGGGACCTGCTATTTCGGCATCGGCATGAGCGAGCCCGATTCGGGCTCCGACCTCGCAGCGGTGCGCACGCGCGCCGCCAGGGCCGAGGGCGGCTGGAAGATCAGCGGCACCAAGGTGTGGACCAGCAGCGCGCATCGCGCCCATTACCTCATAGCGCTGGTGCGCACCGCGGCGAAGGAGGAGGACCGCCACGCGGGGCTCACCCAGTTCATCATCGATCTCGCCAAGCCTGGCGTCACCGTCCGGCCGATCTACAACCTGTACGGCGGCCACGACTTCAACGAAGTGGTGTTCGACGACTATTTCGTGCCCGATGACATGGTCATGGGCGGCGTGGGCATGGGCTGGAAGATGGTGACGGGCGAGCTCGCTTTTGAGCGCTCAGGGCCCGACCGGTTTCTGAGCACCTACCAGCTGCTGGTCGAGTCCATCCGCGCGGTGGGCAAGGAGCCCGACGCGCGATCGGCCAACGAGATCGGCCGCTTCATCGCGCACGTTGCCACCTTGCGGCGGATGTCGACCTCGGTCGCGGGGATGCTGCAAAAGGGCGCGCAGCCGAACGTCGAGGCGGCGCTGGTCAAGGACATGGGCACCGCGTTCGAGCGCGAGATCCCGGAGGTGTTCCGTCACTTGATTCCCACCGAGCCCGCCTTGGGCACTGGCGCAAGCTACCCGGAACTGCTGGGCCAGACGATGCTGCAGGCGCCCGGATTCACGATCCGTGGCGGCACGCGCGAAATTCTGCGCGGGATCATCGCCCGCGGGCTGGGGTTGCGATGAGCGGGCCGGACGCAATGGAGGACGCCGGCATGCGCGACGACCTGGCGAAGACCATCGACCGGGTGTTCGAGCAGCACTGCGGCAAGCCTGTGCGCGAATCGGCCGAGGCCCACCAGTGGCCGGCAGCCTTGTGGAAAGCGCTGGAGGAGGTTGGAGTGACCACTGCCGCGCTGTCGGAGAGCGCGGGCGGATCGGGGCTCGCCTTCGATGATGCGATGTTCGCGCTGCGCCGGTGCGCTTATCACGCGGCCCCTGTGCCGCTGGCGGAGACCATGATCGCGGGACGGCTGCTGGTGGCGGCGGGAATAGCCGTCCCGGGTGGCGCCCTGACCATCGCGCCCGTGCGCATCGGCGATCGTCTCGAGTTCGCCAAAGGTTCCGGCGGCCACACGGTGTCCGGCGTTGCTCATCGCGTGCCGTGGGGCAATCAATGCCCGCATGCGGTCGTGGCAGGAGAACTCGACGGCCGGTCCATGATCGGGCTGGTATCCACGGCCGGCGTTGCGGGCAGCGTGGAAAAGAATCTCGCGGGCGAGCCGCGGGTGTCGATGCAATTCAAGGCCGTATCACTGGTGGCTGCCGTCCCGCTCGGGGACGCGGCCGGGCGGCTTGCGGCCGAAGGCGCGCTCGCCCGCAGCGTGCAGATGGCCGGCGCCCTCGAGCGCACGCTCGAATATTGCCTACTGTATGCCAACGAGCGCGTCCAGTTCGGCCGCCCGATCGGCAAGTTCCAGGCCGTGCAGCACATGCTGGCGATACTCGCCGGCCAGGTGGCCGCATCGAGCGCAGCGGCCGATGCCGCAGTCGAGGCATCGCGAGCGGCGCCGGACGATTTTCTGGTGGCCGTGGCCAAGTCGCGCATCGGCGAAGCGGCGGGCAAGGCCGCGGAGATCGCGCACCAGGTGCACGGCGCGATGGGCTACACGCGCGAGCACAACCTGCACTATGTGACGCGCCGCCTGTGGTCCTGGCGGGACGAGTTCGGCAACGAGACGTATTGGCAGACGCACCTGGGCCGCCTGGTCGCGGCCAAGGGGGCCGACGCGCTGTGGCCGATGCTCACCGGGCACTGAGACGGCCATGCGCGCGCCGCGCTTCGCACTTCTCGCCCTCGTGCTGTTGCCCGGGCTGGCGTTCGGGCAGGCGAAGGAGTTCCCGAACCGCCCGGTCAAGGTGATCGTGCCCTTCACGGCAGGGAGCGGTTCGGACACTTCGGCGCGGTTCTTTGGCGAAAAGCTCGCTGTCCTCCTCGGGCAGCCCTTTGTCGTGGAGAACCGGCCGGGGGCGAGCGGGGTGGTCGCGGTCATGACGGTCAAGGCGGCGCCGGCCGACGGCCACATGATCCTGCTGGCCAGCAACTCGCCGCTGGCGGTGAACCCCATCGCGGTAAAAGACCTTCCGTACGATCCCATCCGGGACCTCAGGCCGTTGTCCGGGCTGACGCGGGGCATGAATGCGCTGGTGGTCGCCCCGGGGTCGGCGATCGTTACGCTTCGCGACCTGATCACCGCCGCCGGGAAAGGACCGGCCCCGCTCAGCGTGGGCACCTATTCGGCCGGCTATCACCTCACCATCGAATGGCTGGCGGGCCTTGCGGGCGTCAGGTTCAGCAACATCCCGTACAAAGGCGGGGCGCCCGTGTTCACCGACGTGATGGGCCGGCAGCTCGATTTCGGCATCGTGGACCTCGGCGGGGCGGCCGCGCTGCTGAAGGCCGGCAAGATGCGTGCGCTCGCCGTGTCGGGCGAGAAGCGCCACGCGGATTTTCCCGATGTGCCGACCGTTGCGGAGAGCGGCTATCCGGACTTCGTGACCTACAGCTGGACGTCGTTCTACGTGCGCGCCGAGACGCCCGACGACGTGACCGCCAGGCTCGCCGAGGTCCTGCAAAAGGTCCTCTCGTCGAGGGAGGCCGCGGACTTCGTGAAATCCAGCGGATCCGAACTGATGGCCTATCCGCCCGCGGCGATGCAGAAATACCACCGCGAGGAACTGGAGCGCTTCCGCCGCATCGCCGAGTCGGCGGGAATCAAGCCCCAATGAGCGGCCCGCTCGCGGGCGTGCGCATCCTCGACCTGACCTCCGTGGTGCTGGGCCCGCTCGCGACCCAGATCCTCGGGGACTACGGCGCGGAGGTCACCAAGGTCGAGGCGATCGAGGGCGACCTGATGCGCGCCAACGGGGTATCGCTGCACGCGGGCATGAGCTCGGTGTTCCTCGCGATCAACCGCAACAAGCGCTCCTTGGCGGTGGACCTGAAACAGCCCGAAGGCAAGGACATCCTGCGCCGCCTCGCGGCCGGCACCGACGTCCTCGTGCACAACATGCGCGTCTCGGCGATCGAAAAACTGGGCTTCGGCTATGCCGCTGTCGCCGCGATCAACCCGGCGATCGTGTACTGCGCCGCCACCGGCTTCGGCCAGGACGGCCCCGATCGCGACAAGCCGGCTTTCGACGACATCATCCAGGCCGCCTGCAGCCTCGCGAGCTTCAACAGCATGGGCCGCGAGGAGCCCGAGTACGTGCCAACGCTGGTGGCCGACAAGACGACCGGCATGGCGCTCGTGAACGCCGTGCTCGCCGCGCTGTTCCATCGCGAACGCACCGGCCAGGGCCAGTACGTAGAGGTGCCGATGTTCGAGACGATGGTGGCTTTCATGCTGGCCGAGCACCTGGGCGGGCTGACTTTCGACCCTGCGCCCGCCAAGGCCGGCTACGCGCGCCTGCTCGGCGGCGGGCGCAAGCCCGCGCCCACCAAGGACGGCCACATAGCGATGCTGCCGTACACGGGGGAGCACTGGGCCGCCTTCTTCCGGTCCGCGGGACGCGACGACCTCGCGCAGAAATACGGAATTGACGACCGGCAGGCACGCAACGCGAACATCGTTGCGATGTACGCCGACATGGCGGCGATCACGCGCAGCCGGACCACGGCAGAATGGTTGCAGATCCTCGCCGGGCTGGACATACCCGCGACGCCGATCTACGCGGCCGACGACCTTCCGGGCCACCCGCACCTGAAGGCGGTGGGCCTGTTCCAGGCGGCGCGGCATCCGAGCGAGGGCGCGATCCGGTATGTCGCGCCGCCCACGCGTTTCGCCGCCACGCCCGCCAGCGTGAGGGCGCTGGCGCCCAGGCTCGGCGAGCATACCGGCGAGATCCTCAGGCAGGCCGGCTATGCAGACACCGAGATTGCGTCCCTCGGTGCAAGGGGTATCGTGTTGCAAGGCGAATCGACATGATCAACGAAAACCTCCTCCGACTCTGGCGCCCCGATACGCCGTATCTGATCGGCACTGTGCTCGTGCTGGCCGTGCTGCTGGCCCGCTTCCGGCCGGGTGAACGCGGGTCGTACCTGAACACGCTCCTTCTCTTCATCCTGGGGATGCTCGGGCGCTTCGGCAGCGCGTTCGTGGAGGGCATGGGCTATACGCGCATCGCGGAAGTCCTGGCCGCCGTGTTCACCGTGGTTGCCTCGATTGCCGTGGTGCGCCTGTGCGGGTTCGCGCTTTTCCGGCTGGTGTTCCCGCTGGTGCGGATCCGCATGCCGCGCATCGTCGAAGACCTCCTCATTACGGCCGCATATGTCTTGCTCGCCCTGATCCACCTGCGCGGCGCGGGCCTCGAGCTGGGCGGCATCCTCGCCACTTCCGCGGTGGTGACGGCCGTGCTCGCCTTCGCCATGCAGGACACCCTCGGCAACGTGCTGGGTGGCCTCGCGCTGCAGCTGGACAACTCGATCCGCGTCGGCGACTGGATAAAGGTCGATGACGTGGTCGGCCGGGTGGCCGACATCCGCTGGCGTTTCACTTCGGTGGAGACGCGCAATTGGGAGACGGTGGTGATCCCCAACAGCGTGCTCATGAAGGGCAAGTTCCAGGTCCTCGGCAAACGCGAAGGCGCGCCGGTCCAGTGGCGCCGCTGGATCCATTTCCATGTCGATCCGGGCGTGCCGCCGGCCCGTGTGATCGCCGCGGCCGAAAGCGCCATCCGCGAAGCGGAGATCCCCGATGTGGCGCAGTCGCCGCAGCCCAATTGCGTGCTGATGGGCTTCGAGGAAGGCAACCTGCATTTCGCCCTGCGCTACTGGCTGACCGACCTCGCCAAGGACGATCCGACCGATTCGACTGTTCGAGTGCACCTCTTCACCGCGTTCCAGAGGATTGGCATCCGCATTGCAGAGCCGCAGCAGACCGTGCACATGGTGGAGGAGGACGAGGCGCACGCCGAGGCCGTCAGGAAGCGCGAGATGCAGCGGCGGCTGGTGGCGGTCAAGGGAGTGGACCTCTTCTCCAGTCTGTCGGAGGCCGAACGCACGGCGGTTGTCGAGCGGCTGCAGTACGCACCGTTCGCGCGCGGGGACATCCTCACCAAGCAGGGCAAGACCTCGCACTGGCTGTACATCATCGTCTCCGGCGAAGCCGAGATCGTCCACGAGAAGCCCGACGGCAAGCGCTTGCCGGTCGGGACCGTCGTGGCGGGCGGTTTCTTCGGCGAGATGGGCCTGCTGACCGGCGCGCCGCGCACGGCGACCGTGATCGCCACCTCGGACGTGGAGTGCTACCGCCTCGACAAGGACTCCTTCCAGGGGTTGCTCACCACCAGGCCGGAGCTCGCCGAGGACATCAGCCGCATCGTCGCCGAGCGCCAGGAGAAGAACGCTCTGACCAACGCCGCCGCCACCGTGACCGGCCAGCGGCTTGGCCACGGCGACCTGCTCGCCGGGATCCGGAAATTCTTCGGTCTGGGTGCCTGACCGCGCCTATTCCACCTTGCCGATCTTCTGGATCACCGCGCTGAGGCGCGTCGCGTCCGCCTCCAGGTAGGCCTGGAATTCGTCGGCATCCTTGTAGACGATCGGCGCGCGCAGCTTTTCCATCGCGTTCTTGAAATCCGGGTCCTGCATCACCTCGCGCGAGCCGCGGCGCAGCGCGGCAAGCACCTCGGGCGGAGTGCCGGCCGGGGCGAAGAAACCGGTCCAGACGAAGTACTCGACCTCGGGATAGCCGAGTTCCTTCATCGTCGGCACGTCGGCGAAGCCGGGGACGCGGGCCGGCGCGAAGGTGGCGAGCGCCTTGAGCCTGCCGCCCGCGATCTGTCCCGCGATGGTGGCCGGCAGCTGGGTGATCGTATCGACCTGGCTGCCCACGATCGCGGCCACCTGCTGGCCGCCGCCGCCGTAGGGAATGTGGTTCATCTTGATGCCCGCGGCATGGGCGAACATCTCCATGCCCACATGCATCGTTCCATAGTTGCCGGTAGAGCCGTAGGGGATGGCGCCGGGTTTTGCCTTGGCCGCGTCGACGAGGTCCTTCACGGACTTCCAAGGGCTGTCGGCGCGCACCACGAGGAAGGCCGGGTCGGCCGAGATCAGCGCGATCGGCGCGAACTGCTTGATCTCGTACGAGGGCGGCCGGCCGAAGAGCCGGTCCGAGACCGGGATCGCAGAGATGCTGGAGAGCGCCACCATCAGCGTATAGCCGTCGGCCTTGGCGCGCGCCGCGTAGGCCATGCCCACGCCGCCGCCCGCGCCGGGGCGGTTCTCGACGATGAAGCTCTGCTTGAGGGCCTTGCCGAGCGAATGCAGGAAGGGTCGGCCGATGACATCCGAAATCCCGCCGGGTGAGAACGGCACCACCACCGCCACGGGCCTGGACGGGTAGGCGTCCTGCGCATGGGCCGCGGTCGCGGCGGCGAGGGCGAGGAAAGAAGCTGCGAGCAGCGCTGATTTTTTCATGGTCTCCTCCTGCGGTTA
>JANNWA010000136.1:0-2130 GCA_031408275.1 Pseudomonadota bacterium | reverse complement strand
GAAGACGAGGCGCGCGCGCCGTTGTTGGTGCTCATGCACGGCGACCGCAAGGTGTCGACCAAGAACCTCGCGCGCCAGGCGGGCAGGAAGAAGATCGAACCCTGCCAGCCCGAGGTCGCCCAGCGCCACTCCGGTTACCAGGTCGGCGGCACTTCTCCTTTCGGCACGCGCAAGAAGATGCCGGTTCACATGGAGCGGTCGATCCTGGAACTGGACAAGATCTGGATCAACGGTGGCCGGCGCGGATTCCTGGTGGGGATCTCTCCGGCGGAGATTGTGCGGACCTTAAGCCCGGTCCTGGTCGATGTTGCGCTAGAGGACTAGCGCTTTCTTTCGATCTGCACGCCGACTGGCCCCGCGTTCCTGAGGATCCCGAGTTTCGCGGCGCTGACCTTGACCGAGTCCGCGCCGAACTCGTCGAGCACGATGCGCGCGATGCGCTCGGCCAGCGCCTCCACGAGGTTGAAATGCTTGCCGGCCACCAGTTCGCGGATCCGGATGGTGACTTTCTCGTAGTCGATGCAGTCGGTGACCTTGTCGCTTTCGAACACGGCGGTGTTGGCGATGCCGATTTCGATGTCGAGGCGCAGCGTCTGCGGCACGATGCGCTCCCGCTTGTGGAACCCGATCAGGGTCTCGATGCGGAAGTCACGGATGAAGATGTGGTCCATGGTCGCGGCATTATAGGTCCCGCCATTGCGTCCTGTGGGTAAAATGCCGGCACCATGAACGACCTCCTGATCGCCGTAGTCATAACTGCGGGCGCGTACCTGCTCGGCTCGGTGTCCTTTGCCGTGGTGATGAGCAAGGTCTTCTCGTTGCCTGACCCCCATACCTACGGCTCCAAGAGCCCCGGTGCAACGAACGTCCTGCGCACAGGGAACAAGCTTGCGGCGGCGCTGACGCTACTGGGCGACGCGGGCAAGGGCATGGTCGCGGTGCTAGCGGCCAAGGCCATCTCCGGGGAGGATGTTTCGACCAGCCTGGTGGTGCCCCTCGCCGGGCTTGCGGCTTTTGCCGGCCACTTGTTTCCTGTATTCCATCGGTTCCTCGGAGGCAAAGGCGTCGCAACTGCGGCGGGCGTCCTGCTCGGCTACAGCGTGTGGCTTGGGGCCGGAACGCTGGCGACGTGGCTCATTGTCGCGATATTTTTCCGCATTTCGTCGTTTGCTGCGCTCGTGGCGGCGGTGTTCGCGCCATGTTTCGCCTTCATGCTGTTCGGCGCGCACCCAGTGACCTGGGCAACGATCCCGATGGCGTTGCTCCTGGTGCTGCGGCATCGCGCCAACATCGGGCGCCTCATTGCCGGCACCGAGCCGCGCATCGGCGCAAAGAAGAAACCCACTCCGGAACCCAACCCATGAAGATTCTCGTACTCGGCGCAGGCGCGGTAGGCGGCTATTTCGGCGGCCGGTTGGTGCAGGCCGGCGCCGACGTCACCTTCCTTGTCCGGCCAAAGCGCGCCGAACTCATGGCAAAGGAAGGCCTGCGCGTAAAGAGCCGTACGGGTGACATCGCGCAAAAAGTGCAGCTGGTCACGCAGGAGGCATTGAAACCCGGCTACGACCTCGTGATCCTGACGGCCAAGGCCTACGATCTCGGCAGCGCCATCGAGTCGATCGCGCCGGCGGTGCTGGGCGAATGCATGGTGCTTCCGCTGCTGAACGGCATGTCGCACCTTGCGCTGCTCGATGCGCGCTTCGGCCGCGAGCATGTGCTGGGGGGCGTCGCCTACATCGCGTCGACCCTTGCGCCCGACGGCACGATCCTGCACCTGGGCGAGTTCCACAAGATCGCGTTCGGGCCGCGAGACGGTTCGGAAAAGGCGGCGTCGGTCTGCAAGTCGCTCGAAGCCCTGTTTGCGCAAACCCAGGTGAGCTACCTGCGCAGCGATTCGATCGTGCAGGTGATGTGGGACAAGTGGGTATTCCTTGCCAGCATCGCCGGCATGACGGCCATGATGCGCGCTGCGATCGGCGACATCCTGGAGGCCGAGGCAGGCGAGCGGATGCTGCTGGGCATGCTGGACGAATGCGCAGCCATCGCGCGGGCCGAAGGGTTTCCCGTCAGCGGGGAGATTCTCACCACACATCGCAAGACGCTGACCCAGAAGGGTTCGGCCGCCACTGC
>JANNWA010000135.1:0-3201 GCA_031408275.1 Pseudomonadota bacterium | reverse complement strand
CTCTTTGCACTCCTCAGGCAACACCAAACCCATGTCACTCAGCGAAGCCCAGGTCCAGGCCGCCCTCAAGGCGCTCGTCGACCCGAACACGGGCAAGGATTTCATCTCCACGCGCTCGGCCAAAAACATCAAGCTCTCCGGCGCCGACGTGTCGCTCGACATCGAGCTCGGCTACCCGGGCAAGAGCCAGTTCGACCTCATCAGGAAGCAGGTGCTCGCCAAGCTGCGTGCACTGCCGGGCGCGGGCAACGTCAGCGTAGGTGTGACCAGCAAGGTCGTCTCGCACGCCGTGCAGCGTGGCGTGAAGCTGGTTCCGGGCATCAAGAACATCATCGCGGTGGCCTCGGGCAAGGGCGGCGTGGGCAAGAGCACGACGGCGGCGAATCTCGCGCTGGCCCTGGCCGCCGAGGGCGCGAGCGTGGGCATGCTCGACGCGGACATCTACGGCCCGTCGCAGCCCACCATGCTCGGCATCAGCGGGCGGCCCGAATCCAAGGACGGCAAGGGCCTCGAACCCATGGAAGGCCACGGCATCCAGGCGATCTCGATCGGCTTTTTGATCGACGTGGACACGCCGATGGTCTGGCGCGGCCCGATGGTGACCCAGGCGCTTGAGCAGCTGCTGAAGGAAACCCGCTGGCGCGATATCGACTACCTGATCGTCGATCTGCCGCCGGGCACCGGCGACATCCAGCTGACCCTGGCGCAGAAGGTGCCGGTCACCGGCGCGATCATCGTCACCACGCCGCAGGAGATCGCGCTGCTCGACGCGCGCAAGGGCCTCAAGATGTTCGAGAAGGTCGGCATCCCGATCCTCGGCATCGTGGAAAACATGAGCACGCACATCTGCTCGAACTGCGGGCACGAGGAGAACATCTTCGGCGCCGGCGGCGCCGAGAAGATGGGCAAGGACTACGGCGTCGAGGTGCTCGGCCGCCTGCCGCTGGACATGGCGATCCGCGAGCAGACCGATTCCGGCAAACCCACGGTGGTATCCGACCCGGACGGGCGCGTGGCGGAAATCTATCGGGCCATTGCGCGCCGCTGTGCCGTCAAGATTGCCGATTCGCAGAAAGACATGACTGGTAAATTTCCCAACATCGTGGTGCAAAACACCTGACCCGGATGAAGGTCTACGGGGACGTCTGGTCCGGCAACTGCTACAAGGTAAAGCTCGTCCTGACACGGCTCCAGCTGCCGTTCGAGTGGGTCCCGGTCGACATCACCAAAGGCGAGTCCCGTACAGCGGAATTCCTCGCCAAGAACCCCAACGGGCGCGTACCCACGCTGGAACTGGACGACGGGACGTGCCTCGCCGAATCGAACGCGATCCTCTGGTACCTGGCCGAGGGCACGCCGCTGGTCCCGGCCGGCCGCCTCGGGCGGGCCCAGGCGCTGCAATGGATGTTCTTCGAGCAGTACAGCCACGAGCCCAATATCGCCACTGCCCGGTTCATCGTGCGCTACCTGGGCAGCCCGCCGGAGCGCCGCGAGGCGCTGGCGGCCAAGATGGCGCCCGGTTACGCGGCGCTCGGCGTGATGGAGGCCCATCTGGCGGCAAACGAATGGTTCGCGGGCGGGAATTGTTCCATCGCCGACGTTGCCCTCTACGCCTACACCCACTGCGCGGGCGAAGGCGACTTCGACCTCGGGCGGTTTCCTGCTATCCGCTCGTGGCTCGCGCGGGTAGAATCGCAACCCTTTCATGTCCCCATGGGCTAGAGGCTGGCGCGATGAGCATCAAGGCCGACAAGTGGATTCGCCGGATGGCGGAAGGCCACAGGATGATCGAACCGTATGAGCCGGGGCAGGTGCGCTCGGTCGACGGGCGCCGGATCGTCTCGTACGGAACCTCGAGCTACGGCTACGACATCCGCTGCTCGGACGAATTCAAGATCTTCACCAACATCAACTCGACAATCGTGGATCCCAAGGAGTTCGACCCCAAGTCGTTCGTCGACTTCAAGGGCCCGGTGTGCATCATCCCGCCGAACTCCTTCGTGCTGGCTCGTACGATCGAGTACTTTCGCATTCCGCGCAATGTGCTTACCATCTGCCTCGGCAAATCCACCTATGCGCGCTGCGGCATCATCGTCAACGTCACCCCGCTCGAACCCGAGTGGGAGGGCCACGTGACGCTCGAATTCTCCAATACCACGCCCCTGCCGGCGAAAATCTACGCCAACGAAGGCGTGGCGCAGGTGCTGTTCATCGAGTCCGACGAGGTCTGCGAGACGTCCTACAAGGACCGCGGCGGGAAGTACCAGGGCCAGACGGGCGTTACCCTGCCGCGCATATGACCGCCGCATGAAGTTCCGCTTTCCCATCGTCATCATCGACGAAGACTTCCGCTCGGAGAACACCTCGGGCCTCGGCATCCGTGCCCTGGCGAAGGCGATCGAGGACGAGGGCATGGAGATCCTGGGGGTCACCGGCTACGGCGATCTCTCGCAGTTCGCCCAGCAGCAGAGCCGCGCCTCGGCCTTCATCCTGTCGATCGACGACGAGGAGTTCACGCCCGGGCCGGAGCTCGACCCGGCGGTGCTGAACCTGCGCAAGTTCATCGAGGAGATCCGGCGCAAGAACTCGGACATCCCCATTTATCTCTACGGCGAGACGCGCACCTCCCAGCACATCCCGAACGACATCCTGCGCGAACTGCACGGCTTCATCCACATGTTCGAGGACACGCCCGAGTTCGTCGCGCGCCACATCATCCGGGAGGCGAAGTCGTACCTCGACGGGCTCGCGCCGCCGTTCTTCCGCGCGCTGACCCACTACGCCCAGGACGGCTCGTACTCCTGGCACTGCCCGGGCCACTCGGGTGGGGTGGCCTTCCTGAAGAGCCCCGTCGGGCAGATGTTCCACCAGTTCTTTGGCGAGAACATGCTGCGCGCCGATGTCTGCAACGCGGTGGATGAACTGGGACAGTTGCTCGACCACGACGGCCCGGTCGGCGCGTCCGAACGCAATGCCGCGCGCATCTTCGGCGCCGACCACTGCTTTTTCGTGACCAACGGTACTTCGACTTCCAACAAGATGGTCTGGCACGCCAACGTGGCGCCCGACGACATTGTCGTGGTGGACCGCAACTGCCACGTGTCGATCCTGCATGCGATCACGATGACCGGCGCGATTCCTGTGTTCCTTACGCCGACGCGAAACCACCTGGGGATCATCGGGCCGATTCCGCTGGAGGAG
>JANNWA010000134.1:0-7960 GCA_031408275.1 Pseudomonadota bacterium | reverse complement strand
GTGGAGATCTACGCCGACGGCGCCTGCAAGGGCAATCCCGGCCCCGGCGGGTGGGGCGCGCTGATCAGCGCGCGCGGCAAGAAGAAGGAGCTGTTCGGCGGCGAGCCCGCGACGACCAACAACCGCATGGAGTTGATGGCGGTGATCAGCGCGCTGGAGTCGCTCAAGCGCCCGTGCGGCGTTGTCTTGTACACCGACTCCCAGTATGTGCAAAAAGGGATCTCGGAATGGATACACTCGTGGAAACGGCGCGGCTGGAAGACGGCCGACAAGAAGCCGGTCAAGAACGAGGACCTGTGGAGGCGGCTGGAGACGGCAACGCATGGCCATGAAATAGACTGGCGCTGGGTGAAGGGCCACGCGGGCAACCCCGGCAACGAGCGCGCCGACGAGCTCGCCAACATGGGCATCGAACAGCCCAGGAGCGATTGATGGCATTGCGCCTTGTTGTGTTGGACACCGAAACCACGGGCCTCAACGCCCGCATGGGCGACCGCGTGGTCGAGATCGGCTGCATCGAGATCCTCGATCGCCGGGTCACCGAAAACCGGTTCCACGCCTATCTGAACCCCGGGCGCCCGAGCGACCCCGGCGCGGAGCGGGTGCACGGCCTGTCCTCCGAGTTCCTGTCCGACAAGCCCAGGTTCGCCGAGGTCGGCAAGGATTTCGTGGAGTACGTGAAGGGCGCCGAACTCATCATCCACAACGCGGCGTTCGACGTGGAGTTCCTCAACCAGGAGCTGGAACTCGCCGGGATGGGCAGGCTTGCAGACCATTGCCCGAGCGTGGTGGACACCCTGGTGCGCGCGCGCGAACTGCACCCCGGCAAGAAGAACACGCTGGACGCCCTGTGCGAGCGCTATGGTGTGGACAACTCCCGCCGCACGCTGCACGGCGCGTTGCTCGACGCGTCGCTGCTGGCCGAGGTCTATCTCGCGATGTCGCGCGGCCAGGAGAGCCTGATCGTCGAAACCGATACGCCGCCCACGGTCGGCGGCGGCAGCGCCACCTTCGACGCATCCCGGCTGGCGGTCCTGCGCGCGAGTCGCGAGGAACTCGCCGAGCACGAGAAGATCCTCGCCGCGATCGACAAGGAGTCCAAGGGGCGCACGCTGTGGCGCACCCTGAGCGGGGACGGCGTGGACGCATAAATCTTTTACTTTTATTTTATTAGATCGTCTGCAGAAGCGGCTCTCCGGCAATAACGAATGCCAGTTTTGTAAAAAGGAGGGGACCCGGATGGGCAATCCCTACGAGCAGGACCTCGACAAGAATCGCGCGAACTACGCGCCGCTGACGCCGCTCACGTTCATCGAGCGCTCGGCGTATGTGCACCCGACCCGGGTCGCGGTGATCCATGGCGCGCAGCGCTTCACGTGGAAGGAAACCTACGCCCGCTGCCGCAGGCTCGCCTCGGCGCTCGCCCGGCGCGGCATCGGGGTGGGCGACACGGTGGCGGTGATGCTGCCCAACACGCCGCCCATGTACGAGGCCCATTTCGGCGTGCCGGTGACTGGTGCAGTGCTGAACGCGCTCAATACGCGGCTGGATGCGGAGTCGATCGCCTTCATGCTCGACCACGGCGGCGCGAAACTGCTGATCACGGACCGCGAGTATTCGGGCACCGTCGAGAAAGCGCTGACTCTGGCGAAGAACCGCCCGGCGGTGATCGACGTCGACGATCCCGCGTTCAGCGGCGGAAAGCTGCTGGGGGAAAAGGACTACGAAGCCCTGCTGGCGGAAGGCGACCCCGATTTTGCGTGGGGCGGCCCGGCGGACGAATGGCAGGCGATCGCGCTGGGGTACACCTCGGGCACGACCGGCAACCCCAAGGGCGTGGTGACGCATCACCGCGGCGCCTATCTCAATGCGCTCGGCAACATCATCACCTGGTCGATGCCGCACAACTCGGTGTACCTGTGGACGCTGCCGATGTTCCACTGCAACGGCTGGTGCTTCCCGTGGACCATGGCCGCGAACGCCGGCACCAACGTGTGCCTCAGGAAGGTCGAGGCCGCGCCGATCCTCGAGGCGATCCGCGAGCACAAGGTCAGCCACTACTGCGGTGCGCCGATCGTGCACCAGACGCTCATCAACGCGCCGGAGGGACTCAAGAAGGGGATCAACCACAAGGTCAGCTGCCTCGTCGCCGGGGCCGCGCCGCCCGCGGCGATCCTCGAAGGCATGGAGCAGATGGGCTTCTCGATCACCCACGTCTACGGGCTCACCGAGGTCTACGGGCCGGCCACGGTCTGCGACAAGCACCAGTCGTGGGAAAAGCTGCCGCTTGCCGAGCAGGCGCAGCTCAACGGCCGGCAGGGCGTGCGCTACGTCGTGCAGGAGGCGGTCGCCGTGATGGACCCGGAAACCATGCGGCCGGTGCCGGCCGACGGCGAGACCATGGGCGAGATCATGTTCCGCGGCAACATCACGATGAAGGGCTACCTCAAGAATCCGACCGCCACGCGGGATGCGTTCGCGGGCGGCTGGTTCCATTCAGGCGACCTCGCGGTGATGCATCCGGACGGGTATGTGAAGATCAAGGACCGCTCCAAGGACATCATCATCTCGGGCGGCGAGAACATTTCGTCGATCGAGGTAGAGGACGTCCTGTATCGCCACACCGCGGTGATGGCGGCGGCGGTGGTCGCACAGCCGGACCCCAAGTGGGGCGAGACGCCGTGCGCGTACATCGAGCTTAAGTCCGGGGCGAGCGCCACCGAGGCGCAGATCATCGAGTTCTGCCGCGAGCGCATGGCCCGGTTCAAGGCACCCAAGCGCGTAGTGTTCTGCACGCTGCCCAAGACCTCCACGGGCAAGATCCAGAAATTCATGCTGCGCGCGCTGGCCAGGTCGGCCTCCGCGATCGAGTAGGAGGGACCCATGAGCGCCGTGCCCAATGCAGCCCCGCCGGTATTGCTGCGCGACGACCGCGACGGGATCGCCACGCTGACCCTGAACCGTCCCGGGCAGATGAACTTGCTCACGCTCGAAATGCTCGGTGCGCTACAGGCCGCCTTCGATGCAATTGCCAGGGACGAAAGCGTGCGGGTCGTCGTGCTTGCGGCGGCCGGGAAGGGCTTTTGCGCCGGCCACGACCTGAAGGAGATCCGCGACCTGGGCGCGCCGGAAAAGATCGCTGGATTGTTCGACACCTGCAACCGCATGATGCTGTCGATCCAGCGCCTGCCCCAGCCCGTCATCGCGCGCGTGCAGGGCGCGGCCGCCGCTGCGGGGTGCCAGCTCGTCGCCCAGTGCGACCTCGCGGTGGCCGTCGACTCGGCGAAATTCACCACCCCCGGTGTGAACTGGGGGTTCTTCTGCTCTACCCCTGGCGTGCCCATCGGGCGCAACCTCCTGCGCAAGCACGCCATGGAAATGCTGCTCACCGGCGACCTGATCGACGCCGCCAGGGCGCTCGAGTGGGGGCTCGTCAACCGGGTCGTCCCGCCCCAAGGTCTGGACGCCGCGGTCGCGGAGCTGGCCGGCAGGATTGCGGCGAAGCCGGCGGCGACCATTTCAGCGGGCAAGACGGCGTTTTACCGGCAGATGGACATGGGGGTGGCCGAGGCCTACGCACTCTCCGGTGCCGTGATCGCGGCGAGCTTTTCCCATCCCGAGGGGCGGGAAGGCATGGACGCCTTCATCGGCAAGCGCGCGCCGGACTGGAAAAAGTAGCCGGATTCGTCCCCGGCCCGCAGGCGGGAAACCTCTCCCAAAGGGTTGTTTTCCCGCAGCGCAACAGGCACACTACGCGCCCGGCCCGGGGTGTATTCGCGGGCCGCATAAAAAAGAGAACCATGGCTGGAGACATCATCCTCGAGACCCGGGGGTTGACGAAGGAATTCAAGGGCTTCGTCGCCGTCAACGGGGTCGACCTCAAAGTGAAGCGCGGCACCATCCATGCGCTGATCGGCCCCAATGGCGCGGGCAAGACCACCTTTTTCAACCTGCTGACCAAGTTCCTGCCGCCGACGGCCGGACAGATCCTGTACAACGGCGCCGACATCACCGCCGAGAAGCCCGCGCAGACCGCGCGGCGCGGGATCATCCGTTCGTTCCAGATCTCGGCCGTGTTCCCGCACCTCACCGTGCTCGAGAACGTGCGCATAGGCCTGCAGCGTTCCATGGGAAACTCGTTCCACTTCTGGAAATCGGAGCGCGTGCTCGAGTCGCTTGACGCAAAGGCCATGGCGTTGCTCGAATCCGTCGATCTCGGCGCGTTCGCCCAGTCGGTGACCGTGGAACTGCCCTATGGCAGGAAGCGCGCCCTGGAGATCGCCACCACGCTGGCGATGGAGCCCGAGCTCATGCTGCTCGACGAACCCACTGCCGGCATGGGCCACGAGGACGTCGAGCGCGTGCAGGAGCTGATCAGGAAAGTCTCGGCCGGTCGCACCATCCTCATGGTCGAGCACAACATGAGCGTGGTGTCGGGCATTTCCGACACGATCACCGTGCTGCAACGCGGCGCGGTGCTGGCCGAAGGCCCGTACGCCGAGGTGTCGAAGAACCCGGGCGTGATCGAAGCCTACATGGGGACGGTGCACTGACATGTCCGCGGCCGCGAATCCGGGGGTGATTGCGGGCGCGAAAGCGGCCCTGTCGATCAGCGGCCTGCACGCCTGGTACGGCGAGTCGCACATCCTGCACGGCGTCGACCTGACAGTGAACGAGGGCGAGGTGGTCACGCTGCTCGGGCGCAACGGCGCCGGGCGCACCACGACCCTGAAGGCGATCCTCGGCCTGGTCGGCGCGCGCAAGGGCTCCATCAAGGTGAACGGCGTGGAGGCGATCGGCCTGGCCACCCACCAGATCGCGCACATCGGCATCGGATACTGCCCCGAGGAGCGCGGGATCTTCTCCAGCCTCTCCGCCGAGGAGAACCTGCTGCTGCCCCCCGAGGTGCAGAAGGGCGGCCTGTCGCTCAAGGAAATCTACGCGATGTTCCCCAACCTCGAGGAGCGGCGCAACAGCCAGGGCACGCGCCTGTCGGGGGGCGAGCAGCAGATGCTCGCCATGGCGCGGATCCTGCGCACCGGCGCGCGGCTGCTCTTGCTCGACGAAATCACCGAGGGCCTCGCCCCCGTGATAGTGCAGACGCTGGGCCGCGTGATCGGCGAACTGAAGGAACGCGGGTTCACGATCGTACTGGTGGAGCAGAATTTCCGCTTCGCCGCGCCGCTGGCCGACCGGCACTACGTGATGGAGCACGGCAGGATCGCCGAGACGTTCGCGGCCGCCGAGCTGGATTCGAAGATGGGCATGCTGCACGAATACCTGGGTGTCTGAGGCCAGGACGATGAGTCCCGGCGCGGGCTGAAACATTCAACGGAGGAAGTGAACATGAAACGCAAATTGATCAGTGCAGTGGTGGCCGGGGCATTCGCGCTCGCGCCGGTCGCGATGGCGCAGCAGAAGCCGGCCGCCGGCAAGATATCCGACGGCGTCGTCAAGATCGGCGTGCTGACCGACATGTCCGGGCTGTATTCGGACCTCGGCGGGCAGGGCTCGGCCGTCGCCGCGCAGATGGCGATCGACGATTTCGGCAAGACGGTTCTCGGCGCCAAGGTCGAGCTCGTCTCGGCCGACCACCAGAACAACGCCGAGACCGGCGCCAACCGCGTGCGCGAGTGGTTCGACCGCCAGCAGGTCGACATGGTGACGGACGTGCTCAACTCCGCGGTCGGCATCGCCACCGGCAAGGTCGCGGCCGAGAAGAAGAAGCTGATCATGAACGTGGGCGCGGCCTCGACCCGCCTGACCAACGAGGACTGCAACGCCAACACGATCCACTACGCCTACGACACCTACGCGCTGGCCAACGGCACGGGCAAGGCGATCGTGAAGACCGGCGGCGACACCTGGTTCTTCCTGACCGCCGACTACGCGTTCGGCCACTCGCTCGAGTCCGACACCGCCAACGTGGTCAAGGCTTCCGGCGGCAAGGTCGTCGGGCAGGTGCGCCACCCGCTCAACGCGGCGGATTTCTCCTCCTTCCTGCTGCAGGCGCAGAGCTCCAAGGCCAAGATCGTCGGCCTCGCCAACGCCGGCGGCGACACGATCAACTCGATCAAGGCGGCCAACGAGTTCGGCATCACCAAGAACCAGAGCCTCGCCGGCCTGCTGGTGTTCATCACCGACATGCACAGCCTGGGCCTCAACACGGCGCAGGGCATGCTGCTGACCGACGGCTTCTACTGGGACATGGACGACCAGAACCGCGCGTTCGCCAAGCGCTTCTTCGAGAAGATGAAGAAGATGCCCAGCATGATCCACGCCGGGGTCTACTCCGCGACCATGAACTACCTCAAGGCGATCAAGGCGGCCGGCACTGACGACGCGGCTGCGGTGGTCGCCGCGATGAAGAAGATGGACGTGTCGGACTTCTTCCTGCGCCACGGCAAGCTGCGCGAGGACAACCGCATGATCCACGACATGTACCTCATGCAGGTGAAGAAACAGTCCGAGTCCAAGTACCCCTGGGACTACTACACCCTGAAGGCGACGATCCCCGCGGCCGAGGCTTTCCAGCCGCTGGCGGCGTCGCGTTGCCCGTTGATGAAAAAGTAATTCATCAGGACACGACGTGCCTGATGAATTCCGCGCGTTTGAACGGACGAAAACTTCCGTTCAACGCGCGGGTTTTGAGTGTGCATAGGCAATGACTGAAATCTTCGGCATCCCGCTGCAAGCCTTCCTGTCCCAGCTCCTGCTGGGCCTGGTGAACGGCTCGTTCTACGCCATGCTGAGCCTCGGGCTGGCGGTGATCTTCGGCCTCCTCAACGTGGTGAACTTCGCCCACGGCACTTTCTACATGCTCGGCGCGTTCGGCGCCTGGCTGACCCTGCAGTACCTCGGCCTCAACTACTGGTTCGCGCTGTTCATCGCGCCGCTCGCCGTGGGTGTCCTCGGCGCGGTGATAGAGAAAACCATGCTGCGCTGGCTCTACAAGCTCGACCACCTTTACGGCCTCCTGCTCACGTTCGGCCTGGCGCTGATCCTGGAAGGCATGTTCCGCCAGCAATTCGGCGTGTCCGGCCAGCCCTACCAGGTCCCCGACGCCCTGCGCGGCGCGACCAACCTCGGCTTCATGATCCTGCCCAACTACCGTGCCTGGGTCGTGGTGGCCTCGCTGGTCGTGTGCTTTTCCACCTGGTACGTGATCGAGCGCACCAAGCTCGGCGCCTACCTGCGCGCCGGCACCGAAAATGCGGCGCTCACGCAGGCGTTCGGCGTGAACGTGCCGCGCATGGTCACGCTGACGTACGCCTTTGGCGTGGCGCTCGCGGCCTTCGCGGGCGTGCTGGCCTCGCCGATCATCCAGATCAACCCGCTGATGGGAGCCAACATCATCATCGTGGTGTTCGCGGTGGTGGTGATCGGCGGCATGGGATCGATCCTCGGCTCGATCGTCACCGGCCTCGGCCTCGGCGTGATCGAGGGCCTGACCAAGGTGTTCTACCCCGAGGCGTCCTCCACCGTGGTGTTCGTGATCATGGCGATCGTGCTGCTCGTGCGGCCCGCGGGCCTCTTCGGCAAGGAGAAGTAGGGCGCCATGGAAAACAACAAGAAGATCCTCTACGCCGTGCTGTTCGTGGTGGGCCTTGCAGCCCCGGCGGTGGTCTACCCGATCTTCCTCATGAAGGCGCTGTGCTTCGCGCTCTTCGCGAGCGCCTTCAACCTGCTGCTGGGCTACACGGGCCTGCTGTCCTTCGGCCACGCGATGTTTCTTGGCACGGCGGGCTATATCTGCGGCCACACGGTCAAGGTTTGGGGCTTCCCGACCGAAGTCGGCATCCTCGCGGGGGTCGCGGCGTCGGCAGGGCTGGGCTACCTGGTCGGCGCGCTGGCCATCCGCCGCCAGGGCATCTACTTCGCGATGATCACGCTCGCGCTCGCGCAGATGGTCTTCTTCTACGCGCTGCAGGCGCCCTTCACCGGGGGCGAGGATGGCCTG
>JANNWA010000133.1:0-1611 GCA_031408275.1 Pseudomonadota bacterium | reverse complement strand
GTCGGCACCCAGATCGAAGCCTCGAACCTTGTCATTCGTTTGCCCGCGGGCCGTGAGCATCAGCACCGGGATCTGCCTGGCTGTGCGCAGAGCCGAGAGGACGGCAAATCCGTCGACGCCAGGAAGCATCACGTCGAGAATCACCAGATCGTGGTTTCCCGTCACTGCGGCGTGCAGACCATCGGTCCCGTTCAGCGCCACGTCCACGACATAGCCGCTCTCCGTCAAGCCTTGGCGCAGATATTCGGCGGCGCGCTGCTCGTCCTCGATCACCAGAATTTTCATGGTGCGATTGTCCATCGCGCAAACCGACCGTGGCTCGACAAGGCGCGGAGTCGCTCAGGATTGTCATCAAGTCGCCCGTCTTCTGACGGACCTCACTGCCTAGAGTTCTCTTCATGCCCAGAGGCATTGCATCGACAGCGTGTCGATGCGCCACCAGCCACAAAAGGAATGATCATGAAATCAAATCTCATCGCTCTCGCTATCGCCGCCGCAGTTGCCGGCATGGCCGTCCCCGTGCTCGCAGCCGACCAGGCCCAGCAGACCGCCCGCGAAGTCATCAAGCTCAAGGACGGCTCGACCCTGTACGTGTTCCGGGACGGAAAGATGGCCAAGGAAGACAAGCTGGGACGCGCCGTGCTCCTCAAGAAGGGCGAAGTTCTGGAGGCTGCCGACGGTCGCAAGGTGACCGCGGTCGGCAACGAAGTGGCGCGTCTGGACGGGAAGCTCAAGGACGGGCACACGAACTGATCTCGCAGCGTTTACCGCGGCTTCGAGGGCTGAGGGCCGCGGGCCGCGGGAATGATCGCAATCGATTCTGGTCCGAGGCTCCCCTCACAGTGGAGTCTGGTCACCCGCGTTCTGTGGCCAAGATCTCGTTGTCAGAACGCCGCCACGGGGCTGCGGTAAAGTAGAGGGATGGGTTTGTTGATTCGAGCGCTGTTGATATGGTTGTTGGTGCTGGCAGTTCCCGCGCAGGGTGCTGCTGCCGCGACCATGGCGTTCTGCGGTCCCAATCACCACGGCGGCGGTGCAGCCGCCCAGATGCAACCCGCCGAAACGGCTGGCCACGCACATCAAGATGGCGCCGCTGCGCAAGGGCACGAGCATCCCCAAGCTGCGGTGCTGGCGGACGAAAAGTCAGCCGTCTCAGCAGTTTCAGCGGCATCCGCCAAGGTCAGCGATGCCAGCAAGCACAAGTGCAGTGCCTGCGCTTCGTGCTGCTCCATCGGCGCGATCTTGAGCTCGGTACTCGCCGTGCCGGCACCCGTTTTCACCCCCACGGTGTTCTCCGCTGTGGTGCCCAGCGTCGATAGGTTCGCCGCTGACGGGCCCGACCGCCCCCCTCGATTCGTTCTCGCCTAGCTGGCGAGCTCGCCGCGTGCACTGACACGCGGGTCCTCGCCAGGTCCTGTCTCTCTCTTGCTGCGCATGCGGCATCGGAGCACCCAGACTTTGACGCGAGGACATCATGGTCCATTCACTTTCCATTTCTGTTCCTTCCGGGGCCAGGCGTCGGCGCATGCCGCGCGCCGTGCACTCTGCACTGCTGGCGGCCTCGTTGCTTGCCACGCTGACAGCAGCCCAGGCGCAACCAGCGGCAACAGC
>JANNWA010000132.1:0-14814 GCA_031408275.1 Pseudomonadota bacterium | reverse complement strand
CCTGTCGGGCCCCGAGGCGGCCTACATCCTCGGCGACGCGACGCCGTGCGCGGTGATCCTCGAAAACGAAACCCGTTCCCTGCTCGAAAAGGCCGGGCGCCTGCCCGCGCTGCGCCTGTGCGTGGATGCGCCCGCGCCCGGAGAGACGGGGTTTGCCGCGCTCATCCGCGACAGCGGGACCGCCCTGCCGGACATCCCGCCCGAATTCGACGACTGCATGATCTCCTACACCTCGGGCACCACCGGCAAGCCCAAGGGCGCCATCATCACGCAGGCCAATTACATCATGCTGGCCGCGTACCTCAACGGCCTGCAGTGGGGCCTCACTACCGCTGACCGCATACTCGCGACCACGCCCCTCGCGCACCGCTCGGCCTTCCAGCGCCTGCTCAACATGGTCTGCGCGGGCGCGAGCCTGGTGGTGATGCCGCGCTTCGACGCCAAGGAAGCGGCGCGTATCATCGAGACGGAAGGCATCACGCTGATGGGCATGGTGCCGACCGTGGGCCGCATGCTGCTGCCCGAGATCGAGGCCGCGCCGGAGCGCTTTCGCACCCTTCGTGCCGCCGTGGTGACGGGCGAAGCGTTCCCGGTGGAATTGAAGCAGCGCCTCCTGCGCGCGCTGCCGAAACTCGAATTGCATTCGTTCTTCGCGATGACCGAGGTCGGCGCGATCACCAACCTCGGCCCGGCCGAGCAGTTCGCCAAGGGCTCGTCGGTCGGGCGCGTCAATCCCGGTGCCGAAGTGAAGCTTGTCGACGACAAAGGCGCGCGGGTTCCTGCCGGCGAGACCGGTGAAATCCTCGTGCGCTCGGGCCCCCCCGGCAGCTGCCTCACCATGCGGGGCTACTACAACGATCCGCAGGCCACGGCCGAGATCATCGACAACGGGTGGATGAAGACCGGCGACCTCGGCAGGTTCGACGAGGACGGCTACCTCTACATCGTCGATCGCAAGAAGGACATGGTGCTGTCCGGCGGCTACAACATCTATTCCAAGGAAGTCGAGGCCGCGATCCTCGGGATTCCGGGCGTGCACGATGTGGCCGTGGTAGGCGTGCCCGACGCAGTCTACGGCGAGGCCGTGGCTGCGTTCGTGGAGATGCATCCCGGCGCGTCGGTCGAGGCGGAGCAGGTCATCGAGCACTGCCGCGAGAACATCGCCGGCTACAAGAAGCCCCGCTACGTGCGGTTCGTCGCGGCGCTGCCCCGCAACAGCACCGGCAAGGTGCTCAAGTACGAGTTGCGGCAGGCCTTCGCCGATAGCCTGGAAAGCGCGCAAGGCTGATCCATGGACCTGAATTACAGTCCCGAAGAGTGCGCTTTCCGTGACGAGGTGCGCGGCTGGCTCGACGCCAACCTGCCCGCCGACCTCAAGGAAAAAGTCGCGTCTTTCGCCGTGCTCAACAAGGAAGAAACGCAGCGCTGGCACGGCATCCTGTCCAGGAAAGGCTGGGTCGCGCCCGCCTGGCCGGAGGAATGGGGCGGCACCGGGTGGAATGTGGTGCAGCGCTACATCTTCGAGGAGGAGTGCGGCTACGCGGGCGCGCCGCAGTTGCCTGCGCTCTCGCTCATGATGTGCGCGCCCGTGTTGATTCGCTATGGGACGCAGGCACAGAAGCAGCGCTTCCTGCCGCGCATCCACGACGGCAGCGAGTCCTGGTGCCAGGGGTACTCCGAGCCCGGCGCGGGGTCCGATCTTTCAGCGCTTAAGACAAAGGCTGAACGAGTGTCCAAAACCGCGGGCGACCATTACGTGGTCACCGGCCAGAAGATCTGGACCACGCACGCGCAGTGGGCCGACTGGATGTTCTGCCTCGTGCGCACCGGCAGCGACAGCCCCAAGCAGCAGGAGGGGATCACGTTCCTGCTCATCGACATGAAGACGCCGGGAATCACCATCCGGCCGCTGATCCTCATGGACGGCAGCCATGAGGTGAACGAGGTGTTCTTCGAGAAGGTGCGCGTTCCGGTCGAAAACCTCGTTCACGAGGAAGGCAAGGGCTGGACGGTGGCGAAATACCTGCTCGGCTACGAGCGCATGAACCAGGGCCGCATCGGCATCGCCAAGCGCACGCTCGCCAAGCTGAAAGACTACGCACGGGACGCGCGCAAGGACGGCCGGCCGCTTGCGGAAGACGTGCGGTTCCGCGATCGCATCGCACGCGTCGAGGTCGAACTGATGGCGCTGGAACTCACCAACCTGCGCATGCTCGACCAGATGCGGCGCAGCGGCCGACCGCCCGGGGCCGAGGTGTCGATCCTCAAGATCCGCGGCACCGAGATCCACCAGGCGCTGTCCGAGCTGTTCGTGCAGGCGGCGGGGCCTTTCGCGCAGCCGCTCTCGCCGCTCGGGGCGCGGGACGAGTTCGGCGCGTTCCAGGACTTCGCGGCGGCCCTGATGCCGAAGTTCCTGAACCTGCGCAAGATGACGATTTATGGCGGATCGAACGAAATCCAGCGCAATATCATTGCCAAGATGATTCTGGGGCTATGAACCCGGAACCCAACCCAAGGAGACAGCCATGAGAATCAAAGCCATCCTCGCCGCCGCCCTGCTCGCCGCAGCCGGTGCGGCCTTCGCGCAGGCGTTCCCGAACCGGCCCCTGAAGATCATCGTGCCGTATCCGCCGGGCGGCGTGACCGACCTGTTCGCTCGCGTGCTCGGCGCGCAGCTGCAGGAGTCGCTCGGCCAGCCGGTCCTGGTCGAAAACAAGCCGGGCGCGAGCCAGATGGTCGGCGCGATGCTTGTGGCCAGGGCGCCCGCCGACGGCTACACGCTTTATGTGGGCAGCATCACCAGCCTCGCGATGAACGCCTACACGCAGAAGAACATCCAGTACGACCCGGTGAAGGATTTCGCGCCGGTGTCGCTTGGCATGACGATGCCCATGTTCCTGGTGGTCAACCCGGTCACGGTCCCCGTCAACAGCGTGAAGGAACTCATTACGCTGCTCAAGGCCAACCCGGGCAAGTTCACGTTCTCCACCACGGGCAACGGCGGCTCCACGCACATGGCTGGCGAACTCTTCAAGATCATGACCGGCACCGACATGACGGCGATCCCCTACAAGGGCTCGGCCCCGGGGATTGCCGACATCATCGCCGGGCAGGTGCACCTGTCTTTCGACCCTGGCTCCTCCACGATGCCCCATGTGAAAGCGGGCAAGCTGAAGGCGCTTGCCGTGACCGGGTTGCAGCGGTTCGCGCAGATGCCCGACTTGCCCACCGTGTCCGAGGCGGGCGTGCCGGGCTACGAATCGGTGGTGTGGTTCGGCATAGTCACCACGGCGGGCTCGCCGCCCGCGGCCACCGCGAAGCTCTCGCAGGAGATGAACCGCATCCTGCGGCTGCCCGCGAACGTGGAAAAGTTCGCCTCCTTCGCGATCGACCTCACGCCGAATACGCCGGAGGAGTTCGGCGCGATGATCAAGTCCGAGGTGGGCAAGTGGTCGAAGATCCTGCGCGACGCGGGAATCAAGCCGGAATAGCCCGCCGATGAAGTTCGCATCCTTTCTCGCGGCGCACGCCCGCAACACGCCGGACAAGGACGCGGTGATCTGCGGGACGGAGCGCCTCACCTTCCGGCAGCTCGACGAATCCACCGACCGCCTCGCGAACGCGTTGCGCGACAAGGGGGTGGCGGTCGGCGACCGGGTGGCAATCCAGCTGCACAACACCGTGGAGTTCGTGCGCGCGTTCATGGCGGCGACAAAGGCGGGCGCGATTTCGGTGCCGGTCAATACCCGCCTCGCCCCGGGCGAGATCGCCTACATCCTCTCCGACTGCGTGCCCAAGGCCGTGTTCTTCTCGGATGAAACCCGCGAGGTCCTAGACAAGGCCGTGGCCGGCGCGCAGGGCCTCATCCGTATCGTCGCCGGTACGCCGCGGGCGGGCGAGATCACGATGGCGCAGCTGATCGAGGCCGGCAAGCCCGGTACGCCCGAGGTGCCGCCCGACTTCGACGACAGCATGATCGTCTACACCTCGGGCACCACCGGCAAGCCCAAGGGCGCGATCCTGACGCAGGCCAATTCGATCATCCCGAACGGCTACCTCAACATGGCCCAGTACGGCGTGTCGGACCGCGACCGCCAACTGGTCACCACCCCGCTCGCGCACCGGACAGGGTTCGCCCGCATGGCGAACATGCTGCTGCACGGTTCCACCCTGGTGGTGATGCCCAGGTTCGACCCCGCGCAGGCTGCGGCCCTCGTGCGCGACGAGCGCATCACCGTGATCGGCATCGTGCCCACGGTGGGGCGCATGCTGCTGCCGGAGATCGAGGCGCACCCGGGAAACTTCGCCACGGTGAACGTCATGCTCGTGACCGGCGAGGCCTTCCCCCTCGAGGTGAAGCAGCGTATCCACAAGGCGCTGCCGCACGTGCGGATGTATTCGTTCTTCGCGATGACCGAGGTGGGCGGGCTCACGCTGCTGGGCCCGGAGGAGCAGTTCACCCACCCCACGTCACTGGGGCGCCTCAACCCGGGCGCGGAACTGCGGCTGGTGGATGCCGCCGGCCGGGACGTCGCGCGCGGCGAGGTGGGCGAGATGTGGGTGCGCACGGGCGAACCGGGGCGCTACCTCACCATGCGCTGCTACTTCAACAAGCCGAAGGAAACCGCCGAGACCATCCGCAACGGCTGGGTGGCCACGGGCGACATGGCCAGGATGCAAGCCGACGGACACCTATACATCATGGACCGCAAGAAGGACATGGTGCTCTCGGGCGGCTACAACATCTATTCCAGGGAGGTCGAGATCGTGCTGCAGGGCCACCCGGCCGTGCTGGACGCCGCCGTGATCGGCGTGCCCGACCCGGTGTACGGCGAGGCCGTGGCCGCGTTCATCGAACTCCGGCAGGACGCAAAGGCAACCCAGGAGGAGATCATCGAGCACTGCCGCGACCGCATCGCGGGCTACAAGAAGCCCAGGTACGTGAGGTTCCTCGCGCCGCTGCCGCGCAACAGCACGGGCAAGGTGCAGAAGTTCGAACTGCGCAAGGCATTTGCAGGCCAACAGGAGCAGGCGCAATGAAGATCCTATTGAATCTGGCAGTTGTATCGTTCGCCCTTGCAGCTGCTGCGGCGTCGGCGCAGCCGTACCCTTCCAAGCCGATCCGCATCGTCGCGCCCTTCCCGCCGGGCGGCAGCGCCGATTTCACGGCGCGCGTGATCGCCGAGCATTTCACCAAGGCCTTCGGCCACCCCGCCGTGGTGGAGAACGTGCCCGGCGCCGGCGGCGTGATCGCCGCCGAACGCAACGCCAAGGCCGCGCCCGACGGGTACTCGCTCATCATCGGCTCCACCGGCATCATGTCGGTCAACGCGAGCCTGCTGAAGAACCTGGGCTACGACCCGGTGAAGGACTTCACGCCGGTGTCGCTCGTGATCCGCGTGCCGAGCTACCTGGTGATCAACCCGAGGGTGCCGGCCAACTCGGTGAAGGAACTGATCGAGTATGCGCGCGCCAACCCGGGCAAGCTCACCTACGCCTCGGCCGGCAACGGGACCTCGCAACACACCAACCCCGAGCTCTTCAAGAGCATGGCGAAGGTGTTCATCCTGCCGATCACTTACCGGGGCAGCGCACCCGCGATGGCCGCGTTGATGAGCGGCGAGGTCGACATGATGATCGAGCTCGGGCCCACCGCGATCCCGCAGATCAAGGCCGGCCGCATCAAGGCGCTCGGTGCTTCCACCGCGCAGCGCACCCGCGCGATGCCCGAGGTGGCCACCATCGCGGAATCGGGCCTGCCGGGGTTCGACGCCTACACCTGGTTCGGCGTCGCCGGACCGCCCGGCATGCCGCGCGACATCGTGATGCGGCTGCACGCCGAGATCGTCAAAGCGGTCGCCCCGCCGGAGGTGCGTGCGCGGCTGGAGGCCGTTGGCGCCGAGGTCGTGGCCAATACGCCCGAAGAATTCGCGGAGTTCCAGAAAAAGGAGACGGTCAAATGGGCGAAGGTCGTGAAGGACGCGGGAATCAAACCCGAGTAGCCGTATCGACGGCGTACAGCCGTTTGGCTTAGGATGGGCACAGTTTCCCAACCCAGTCCGGAGTAGCCATGCCCGCGCCGATCACCTGCGTAGAAGACCTGCGAGTCCTGGCCGAAAAGCGCGTGCCGCGCATGTTCTACGACTACGCCGATTCGGGCTCGTGGACCGAAGGCACCTACCGCGAGAACCAGTCCGACTTCGCGAAGATCAAGCTGCGCCAGCGCGTCGCGGTCAACATGGACAACCGCAGCCTGAAGACCACGATGGCCGGGCAGGAACTGGCCATGCCCGTGGCCCTGGCGCCGGTGGGGCTGACCGGCATGCAGCACGCGGACGGCGAGATCCTCGCTGCGCGCGCCGCCCAGAAATTCGGCGTGCCGTTCACGCTGTCGACCATGAGCATCTGCTCGATCGAGGACGTGGCCGAGAACGTCGACAAGCCCTTCTGGTTCCAGCTCTACGTCATGCGCGACCGTGAATTCATCAAGCGGCTTATCGGCCGCGCCAGGGCCGCGGGGTGCTCCGCCCTGGTGCTGACGCTCGACCTGCAGATCCTGGGGCAGCGCCACAAGGACCTCATCAACGGCCTGTCCGCGCCGCCCAAGATCACACTGAAGAACATGCTGAACATGTGCACCAAGCCCCGCTGGGGCCTGGGCATGCTCGGCACCCGGCGGCGCACCTTCCGCAACGTGGTCGGCCACGTCGATTCGGACATGGACATGAGCTCGCTGTCGGCGTGGAGCACCAGCCAGTTCGATCCGACGCTCAACTGGGACGACGTCAAGTGGATCAAGGACCTCTGGGGAGGCAAGCTCATCCTCAAGGGCATCATGGACCCGGAGGACGCCGAGATCGCCGCGCGCTCCGGGGCCGACGCGATCATCGTGTCCAACCACGGCGGGCGCCAGCTTGACGGGGCCCCGTCCTCGATCGCCGCCCTGCCGCCGATCGTGCGCGCCGTCGGCGACAAGATCGAGGTCCTCATGGACGGCGGCATCCGTTCCGGGCAGGACGTGATCAAGGCGCTCGCCCTGGGTGCGAAAGGCGTGTTCATCGGGCGGGCCTTCGTCTACGGCCTGGGGGCCATGGGCGAGGCGGGGGTCACCGCCTGCCTTGAATTGATCCGCAAGGAGCTCGACGTCACCATGGCGTTCTGCGGATTGCGCGACGTCAAAAAGGTGGATTCGGCCATCCTCGTGCCGGGGACGTTCTAGGATGCGCGCGCTTGTCCTCGCGGGCTTTCTCGTGCTGGCGCAGTTCGCCGCGGCGCAGCCGGTCCTCAAATCGGTGCAGGTGGCCGAGTTCGCAACCGGCCTCGCCGAGCCCCACGACGGGGCGTTCTCCCCGGACGGGAAATACATTTTCCTCACCGACATGCGCAACAGCCGCATGGTCGTGCTCGAGGCGATGACCCTCAAGCTCGCGGGCTCGTTCGGCGACAAGGAGCTGTCCTACCCGCACGACGCCGAGTTCGACAAGGCCGGGCGGCTGCTGGTGGCCGACACCGGCAACAACCGCATCGCGATCTACGAGGTGAACGGGGCGCAGGCGAAACTGGTCGGGGAGCTCAAGGGGCTGGCGGGCCCGGAAGGCGTCGCGGTCGCGCCGGACGGGCGTGTGATCGTCACCAATACGCGCAACGCCAACCTGAGCGTGTTCCGCGACGGCAAGCTCGAGCGCACCGTGGGCGGGTACGGCTCGCGCGACGGCGAATTCGCCAACCCGCACGACGTCGAGGCGGCAGCCGACGGCAGCATCTGGGTCGTCGACTCAGGCAACGACCGCGTGCAGGTGTTCGACGCCGGGTTCAAGCACCGCGCGAGCATCGGCCCGGCCATGAAGATGAACAGCCCGAAGTACGTCGCATTCGATGCAGAGCGCGTCTGGGTCGCCGACGAGTACAACCACCGGATCCTCATGCTCGACCGCCAGGGCAAGCTGCTCGGCGTGCTCGGCACGGGAAAGCGCGGCCGCAGCGCGACCGAGTTCTACAAGCCCGAGGCCGTGCTCGCGCGCGCGCCGCACGTCTGGGTGATCGACACCTACAACAGCCGCGGCGTGCTGCTGCGCGTCGAATAACCAGCCGGGGTCCCATGCAATCCTTCTTTTCGCTGATCGATTACCTCAGCACCGTTCCTCTGGCGGAGCGGCCGGCGATCGAGAAGCTGATCTGGAACACCTTCGGCGTCGAGCGCGCGGTGCTGACGCTCGACATGAGCCAGTTTTCCCTCACGGTGCGGCGCAGCGGCATCCTGCACTACCTCGGGATGGTGCGGCGCATGCACGTGCTGACCGAACCCGTCGTGCGGGCGAACAACGGCGAAGTGATCAAGTACGTGGCGGACAACATGCTGGCGGTGTTCGCCGATACGGGCGACGCCGTCGCCGCGGCGGTCGCGATCAACCGGGCGCTGCAGGCAGCACCCGCGCCGGCCGGCGCGGAGCCGATCAGCGTGAGCATCGGCATCGACTTCGGCCGGTTCATCCTCGTGCCCGGGCAGGACTGCTACGGCGACCCGGTCAATGTTTCCTACAAACTCGGCGAGGACCTGGCGCGGCCTGGCGAGATCCTGGTGTCCGCCGCCGCCCGCGAGAGGCTGGGCGACACTTCCGGCCATGCGCTCGAGGAGCAGCGCGTATTCGTATCCGGGCTGGAGCTGGTGACCTACAGCGTCCAGTACCAGGAGTAAGTGGCAGTACGACAACGGCGTCCAGACGGATGAAGCCCGCGTCCGCAGGCGATCGCTTCGCATGTCCGGCGATTTCACGGGCAAGGAGAAGGCAATGCAGGCTCTAAAGACCTCCGCGGTGCATGCCGGAGCACGGCTGGCGAAGCTGCGCAGCGGGGCGATCGGCCTGGACACGCGCTACACGATCGCGACCGGCGAGCGCACGCCGCGAATCTACCTCGACAGCACCGCCACGACGTTGCGGCTGAAGGTGGTACAGCAGGTGCTCGACCTTTACCAGCCGCACTACGCCAATACGCACAGCAACCTGCATTTCAGCGCGCGCCTGTCGACCCAGGAGTACCAGTGGGCGCATCGCATGGTGCTCGAGTTCGTCGGCGCCGATCCGGCGACGCACATGAGTTTCTTCACCGGCAGCGGCGCTACGGCCGGGATGAACCGGGTCGCGCGCTCGTTGCGTGCGGTGCGCCCGGAGCGCGACGTGGTATTGACCTCGATCATGGAGCACCACTCCAACGACCTTCCGCATCGCAAGCACTTTCGCGAGGTGGTCCACGTTCCGGCGGAGGTGAGCGGCGGCTCGCTCGGCCGTCTCGACCTGGCGCTGCTCGAGCGCGCGCTGGAGCAGCATGCCGGCAAGGTGAACTACATCGCCATCACCGGGGTGTCGAACGTCACCGGCATCATCAACCCGGTGCACGAGGCCGCCGCGCTTGCCCACCGCCACGGCGCCTGCATCGTGGTGGACGCCGCGCAGATGGCCGCGCATGTCCCGATCCGGATGAGCGGGCACGAGGACCCGGCGCACGACCTGGATGCGCTGGTGTTTTCGGGACACAAGGTGTACGCGCCGGGTTCCCCCGGCGTGGTGGTGGCGCGCGCGGACCTGTTCGCCGGCGTCGAGCCGCAGGAGGTCGGTGGCGGCATGGTCGATGCCGTGTGGGTCGACCGCTACACGGTGTCCGAGCGATTTCCAGATCGCGAGGAGGCAGGCACGCCGAATATTCCCGGCGCCATCGGCCTCGCCGCGGCCTTGTACGCATTGCATTCGGTCGGCATGCACGCGATCGCCGAGGACGAAGACCGCCTGATCGAGTACGCGCTCGGGCGGCTCGCCGGCGTGCCCGGCATCGTCATCTATGGCGACCCCGATCCTGCGCGCTGCCGGCGCACCGGCGCGATTTCGATCAACCTGGAAGGCTGCGATCATGCCTTCACCGCGGCGGTGCTGAACGACTACTACAACATCGCGGTGCGCAACGAATGCTTCTGCGCCCATCCCTACGTGCGCGAGATGGTGATGCTCAGCTTCGCCGCCATTGCCGACAGCCTGACCAATGCCGAAATCGAACGACTCGCCGACATGCACCGCGGCATGGTGCGCGCGAGTTTCGGCCTGTACACCACGCAGGCCGACATCGACGCACTGGTCGCGGCGTTGAACCACGTCCGCGCGCGGCGCGACGAGCTGATGCCCTTGTACGAGCGCCAGCCGAACGGCGACTTCGTGCACCGGCACTTCAGGCCGGAGCTGGCAAAGGAGTTTTCGGTTCGCGCCGTGGTCGACGGCGCGCTCGGGGGCTGAGGACTACTGCTCCACGATAGCGGCCCCGCGCAGCCCGGCGCGCTCGACCGCAAGCGCGAGGAAGCGCTTGTCATGGATGTCCTGCGCATACGCCGCCACGAAGGCGAGGCCCGCCTCGCGGCCCTTGGGGATGGCGAAAGCGAAGTGCTCCACGCCCCAGCCGCCGCGGAGCACTTTCGCGCCCGGCAGCACGTCGGCCATCTGGTGGAGCACCGCCTTGTTGGTGGCGAAGGCCTCGAGCGTGCCCGCCTGCAGCATCCCGATCGCGCTCCCCATGGTCGGCACCGGCACGATGGTGGCGTGCTTCATTTCGCGCGCCAGCACCGCTTGCGAAGTGCCGCCCTGGCTCACGCCGATCCGGATGCCCGCCCGGTCGAGGTCGGCGATTGCCGCCACCCGCGATCCCGCCGGGGCCAGGTAGCCCAGTTGGACGTCCACGATCGTCGGGGAGAAGTCCATGTCCCGCGCGCGCACGGCGGTGGCGCTGGCGATCGTGACATCGACATCGCCCGCCTTGAGGGCTGCCAGGACCTCCGTCAGGCGTGGGTAGACGACCGGCTGGAACGGGACGCCCAGGCGCTTGGCAAGTTCTTTCCCGAGGTCGTAGGTGAGTCCCTTGGTCTCAGTCGTGGCGGGATCCTTGATCATCGATGAGGCGCTGCCCGGATAGACGCCGACCCGTAGTTTTCCGGTCGGCGCGAGGGTGGAGACCACCTTTTCGGTCGGCACGAGGGACGTGCCCGCGCAGCCCGCCAGGGCGAGCGTTGCGAGCGCGAGGAGAGGGAGCAGGCGGCTGGTCACGGCAGCAGGTGCTTCCTGAAGAACGCCACGATCTTCTGGTCCACCAGTGCGGTCTCCGCGCGATCGAATCCCGGCGGGTCGTTGAGGAGTTCGCCGCGCAGCCCGGTCAGGCCGGGCGGCAGGGGCGAGAGCAGTGCGCCGTGGCCGCCCTTGGCGAAGTCCGCTATGCGCTCGCAGGCCATGCATGCCGCGGCCACCGGGTCGCTGTGGAATTTCGGTTGCAGCCACTTGTCCCCGCGCGCGGTCACCAGGCCGAGCGGCACCGGGGGTTTGGTCAGCGAACCCGCGTCGAAGTCGCTGGCGAAGGGCACGCCCGCGACGACCGCCGCGAAGCGCTTGTCCGCGTGGGTGTACCAGCCGGCGTCGTCGAGCTTCCAGCGCAGGACCCAGAGGGCGACCGTTTTCTTGATGCGATCGAAGAAACGCCCCGTGAGGCTTGCGGCCAGGCCCACGCAGCCCTGGAAATCGTCCTCGATGTGCGCCTCGCAGTGCGCCTTGAGCCGCGCCGGCGACCAGCGCCCGCCGGCGATGGCGAGCGCCGTGTGGCCGCCCGCGGACATGCCGTACATGCCTACCCTTGCGGTGTCGAGGAGCGGCGAGAAGCGCGGGTCCTGGGCCACGGCGTCGATCGCGCGCGACACCTCGGCCGGGCGGAGCTTCCAGCTGTCGGGCCCGATCAGGTGGTGTTCGTTGGAGTTGTCGCCCTTGTGCACCGGAACCGCAACGACGAAGCCCGCTTCGGCCAGCGCGCGCGCGATGTCCGAGTGCGGCCACGGGGAGCCGCCCGAGCCGTGCGAGATCACGACGAGCCGGCCGTTGCCGCGCGCCGGGACGGCTTGCTCGGCGAGCTGAAGCGTGAACGGGCCGCGCTTGACCGGCTTCGCCTCCGCGGCGGTGGGGTAGAACACCGTGACCGGGCCGTCGCCGTCCCTGCCCGGGATCTCGGAGAGGCCCACCGCGGCGCGGGCGGTTGCGGCGAGGAGCGCGAAGGCGGCGAAAAGCAGGGTGTGGAGCATGGCCTATTGTGCACTAAATTCAGTGAATTTGTTCGAAAACTCGTTTACCGGAGCCGCTCTCCGGGTAGTTTGTGTACCGGTATCAGTACATTTACCCGGTGATCCTACCCGCTCGCCAGGCTTGCCAGCGCGGCAAGCGCCGCCGCAAGGCCTGCGCCCTTGCGCGCGGTGAACGGCTCGCGCAGGAACAGCGCGCCGAACAGTGCCGTTACCACGAAACCCATTTGCGCGACCGGCACCACCACGCTCGCTTCCCCGCGCGCCATGCCCCCGACCATCAGCGCGAACGCGAACGCCAGCACGACCGCCGCCCGGGGCGCGTGGCGCAGCACCGCGGCCGAGGGGCGCACGCGCCCGTCCAGGTACGCCACGAACGCAGTCCCGAGCACCACCACCACGACGGCCTGTGCCACTAGCAGCGCAGCCGGGGTGGCGCCGGCCTCCAGGCCGAGCTTGTGGAAGATGTTGCCTACTCCCACCGCGACCGTGGCGACAAGCACGCGCACGAGCGACGCTCGGTTCTCGCGGCGCCCGGCGGCGTCCCCCGACGCGCGGACCCCCAGCAGCAGCCAGGCTGCGGCGAGCGCGAGCGCGATGCCCGCGACCTTGTGCGGCGTGAGCGGCTCGCCGAGCAGGACCACGGCAAGCGCCGCGGTGATCACGAAGCTCAGCCGGAACACCGGCGCGTTGATGCCCACCGAGCCGGTCCTCAGGCTGTGTGCAAAGTTGTAGAAGCCGACCAGGATGAACACCCCGGCGAGGCCGCCCCACAGCGTGCCGGGGACGAACTCGAGCGTCCCGCCGATGATGCCGTAGACGATGAGCAGCGGCAGGAACACCCAGGACTGCACCATCAGGAACTGGTGCGGCAGGGCCCCGGCCGCGGCGCCCTGCTTGTAGACGAGGTCGCCGATCCCGAAGAAGAGCATGGCGCCGAGGGCGTATTGGAGGGCGGGGGTCATGCCGGGCTAAGCGTCTCGTGCTGTCGGGCCAGCCCGTACTGTAGCCGCTATTTGCGCTACGCTTCCCGGCACGCGCCCCATCCTGTGGAGACAGCATGAACACTTTCACCGCCCTGCTCGAGAAGTTTTCCCGTTGTGCCGCCGCCAACGACGGCGAAGGCCTCGCGCGGCTGTTCACGCCGGAGGGCACCTACGACGACTATTTCTTCGGCCCGCACAGCGGGCGGCCGGCGATCGCGGCCATGCTCGGGCGCTTTCACGAGGGCGGCGAGCAGTTCCGCTGGGAGTTCTTCGAGCCGCTGTCGGACGGGCGCCTGGGCTATGTCCGCTACCGGTTCAGCTATCGCTCAAAGGTGCCCGGGTCGGAGGGCAAGCCGATCGCCTTCGAAGGGATCTCAGCCTTCCACTTGCGCGACGGATTGATCGAACACTACGGCGAGGTGTTCGACCGCGGCACGGCTTTCGTGCAGCTCGGCTTTGCGCCGGGCAAGGTGGCGCGGCTGCTGGAGAAATACGCCGAGGCGCAGAACGCCACCCCGGAGTTCCGGGCGCACATCCAGCGCTGAACTACTCCACCTTCAACCCGACCTGCTTCGCGATGTCGCGCCAGCGCGCGACCTCGCTGCGGATGATGGCGGAGAATTCCGCGGCGGTGCCGCCCGCGGGCTCGAGGCCGTCGCTGGCGAGGATCTTCTTCACCTCGTCCGATTTGAGCGCCACGTTGACTTCCTTGTTCAGGCGCTCGACGATCTCCGGCGGCAGCCCCTTGGGGCCGACCAGGCCGTGCCAGTTGGTGACCTCGTAGGTCGGGTACCCCGACTCGGCTACCGTGGGCACGTCGGCCGCCGCGGCAATGCGCTTCGGGGTGGTCACCGCCAGCGCCCGCAGGCGTCCTGATTTGACCTGCTGCAGGGTCGTCGCGACGCTGCCGAGGATCAGGTGGGTGTTGCCCGCCACCGTGTCGGCGAGCGCGGGCCCGGTGCCCTTGTAAGGGATGTGGATCATGCGGATGCCCGTGGTGCGCAGGAGGTATTCCGTTCCCAGGTGCACCTGGCTGCCGTTGCCGGAGGAGGCGTAGACGAACTTGTCCGGGTCGCGCTTGGCCAGCGCGACGAATTCCTGCAGCGTCGCGGCCTGTATGGCCGGGTTGATCGCGACCACGTACGGCCCCAGCGAAAGCTGCGCGATCGGCGTGATGTCGTTGATGGGGTCGAACGCGAGCTTGTACGCGCTCGGGTTGACGGTGTAGCTCGCGCCGTTCACCAGCAGGGTGTAGCCGTCGGGCGGGGATTTCACCACGATCTCGGCGCCGAGCATGCTGCCTGCGCCGGGGCGGTTTTCCACCACCACTTGCGCGCTGAGCTGCTCGCCGAGCTTCTTGGCGATCACGCGCGCGATGAAATCGGTCCCGCCGCCCGGCGCAAAGCCGACCACGATCTTGATGGGTTTGCCCGGCCAGGGCTGCGCCTGCGCGGTGGCGACCGCGAGCGTGGCGAGGAGGAGGGCGAGGCAGAGGGTGATTTTTTGCATGGTCACTGTCCTTGATTGATCTGAATCAATGGGGCGGGAAAATACCCGGCGACCATCGGGAAATGATTGCCGTCAAGCCTGCCTTGCATGCGCTGGTCCCTGTGGCTCTCGCGTTGTCGTGCGGCGCGGTCCTCCTGCCGTCCAACGCGCACGCGATCTCGGATGAGATCCAGGTCTACACCGACGACATCAACAAGTCCGGCGAGTTCGGGCTCGAACTGCACA
>JANNWA010000131.1:0-9446 GCA_031408275.1 Pseudomonadota bacterium | reverse complement strand
CCTCGCCGTGCGCTGGTTCGACCGCAAGCCCGTGCTTGCGCGCGACAACGACCGCGAACTGCACAGCATGCTGCGCTCGTTCTACGAGGCGCCGCGCACCGTCTACCTGAACCGCGAACTGCAGTCCGACCCGGCGCGGCTCAAGTTCGACCTGGCCTCGCACCTGGGCCACAAGATCCTGCACGAGGGCGACGGCCTCAAGTCCGTGCATGCCACCGGCGGGGAAATGGGCGGCAGTCCCGAGGACCGCGCCGAAGGCCGTGCTGCCGGCGGCGCACACAGCGCCGCCGGCATGAGCGCAAAGGACGTCCTGCACGCCTGGCGCGATTTCGAGTGCAGTTTCTTCGCCGGCGCCCTGCTCGCGCCCAAGGTCCCGTTCCGCAGGTTCCTCACCCGCGAGTCCTACCGCATCGAGGCCGGGGAGAAGATCGAGCTCACCCCGGCGGTGGTGATGCGGCGCATGACCAAGGTGTCGCCCTACCCCTACTGGCATTTCTTCGACGCCTATCCGCCCGGATACCTGCGCGCTGTGTATCGCGGCAACGGGATCCCGCTGCCCTGGGGCAACATGGCCCAGGTCCCCGACCCCTGCCCGAACTGGGCGGTGTTCCGCATGCTCAATGAAACCCGCGGCCCCGACCGCGGCTCGCAGATCTCGGTGCTGCGCGACGGCGACCAGTCCCTCCTGTATTGCTGCCACTCGCGGCGCACCGAGGACATGGCGGGCAACCCGCACGTGCTCTCGGTCGGGATCGACCTGCTGCCGGCGCTGCGCTCGCACGGCGTCGATGCCGACGCGATCGTCGCCGCGATCACCGGCGAATGCCTGAGCCATCGCGGCGAAGGGAAGATCCCGAAGGCCGCGGTGGAGGCGATCAAGGGCGCCGCCAAGGTGCTGAACATCGCCTGGGTCGAGGACGCGCTGCTGCGCCCCGCGCGCATCATCTGCCCGCGCAGCTCGGATTGCCCGCGCACGGAGCATTGCGACGGCCCGAATGCGTCGCGCGCGCTCGCGATCACCGACGTGCGCGAGGAGATCATCCGGAAGGCCCGGCGAGGACGATAGGCGGCGCGCCGGGCCCGGGCACGCGCATTGCTAGAATCACGACACCTTCCTCCGGAGAACGCCGTGAAACGAGCCGCCCTGTTCCTGATCGCCCTCCTTGCCTCTGCCCAGGCCCTGGCGCAGGCGTGGCCGTCCAGGCCAATCCGCATCATCGTGCCGTTCCCGCCGGGCGCGACGATGGAATCCGTGGTGCGCATGCTGGTGCCCGACCTCACCAAGGCGCTCGGCCAGCCGATCATCGTCGAGAACAAGCCCGGCGCCGGCACCGTCGTGGGCGTCGATGCCGCGGCGAAATCCGCGCCCGACGGGTACACGTTCGGTTCGGTCGCCAACAGCTTCACCGTGAACGCGACGCTGGTGCCCAAGCTCCCCTATGACACGCTGAAGGACCTGCAGCCGGTCGGGCTGATGGCAAAGACCGCCAACGTGTTCGTCGGCCACCCCAGCGTTCCGGCCGCCACGCTGAAGGAGTTCGTCGACTACGCTAAGAAAAACCCCGGCAAGATCAGCTACGCTTCGTTCGGCAACGGCACAACGGCGCACTTCGCCGGCGAGATCCTCAAGACCATGGCCGGCATCGATATGGTGCACGTGCCCTACAAGGGACAGGGTCCCGCGCTGGCCGACGTGATCGGTGGGCAGGTGAACGCCATGTTCTGCAACCTGCCCGAGTGCCTGCCGCAGATTCGCGGCGGCAAGCTCAAGGCGTACGGCACCACGTACAGCGAACGCGCGCCACTCGCGCCGGATTTGCCGACGATCGCAGAGCAGGGGTATCCGGGCTTCTACACGGACTCCTGGTACGGGCTTGTTGCGCCGTCCGGCGTGCCGAAGGAGATCATCCAGCGGGTGAACGCGGAGATCAACCGCGCTCTGGCCCAGGCGGAGTTGCGCGACACCTTCATCAAACGCGGGCTCGATCCGCTCGGCGGCACGAGCGAGCGCATGGGCGAGCACGTGCGCTCCGAAATCGCGAAGTACGCGAAGGTGGTGAAGGACGCCAACCTGAAGATAGACTGAGCGCCATTTATGGACTTTTACTTTATAAAGTCCGCTTTGGTGGCCGCGCTCCTGTCAGTTTATGTTCCGGTACCGGTACATATTCTATCTAAGGAACCTTGATGCCCTCGTCCGCGAGATACGCGTGCACCACGCTGTCGATGTCCGGGTCGGCCTTGAATCCCATGGCGAGCGCGCGCTGCGTCCGGAAATTTACCGGCCAGCCGGCAACGATCTTCTGGATGCGCTCGTCGGGCTTGTAAACAACGCGCTTCGCGGCTGCATCGCCCGCCACGCGGCGCATCGCATCGACCATGCCGGACACGGGCACCGTGATTCCGGGCAGGTTCAGCACCCGGGTCGTGCCCCACAGCGACGACGGCGTTTCATGCGCGTGGATGAACGATTCGATGCAGCGCCCGGGCGACAGCAGCCACACAGCCGTGTCGAGCGACACCGGGCATTCGGAGACGACGCCGTTCAGGGGCTCCCTCAGCACGCCGCTCGCAAACGACGATGCGGCGAGGTTGGGCTTGCCGGGCCGCACCACGATCGTGGGCAGGCGCAGGCTCCGTCCGTCGATGAAGCCCTTGCGGGTGTAGTCGGTGACCAGGTATTCGCAGCACACTTTCTGCGCGCCGTAGGAGGTCTGCGGGTTCAGCGTGGTGGAATCGTCGAGAACCGCGGGCAGGTCGCCGCCGAAGGCCGCGACCGAGCTGGAAAATACGAGCCGGGGGGGCTTCGCGCATTTGCGCGCGAGCTCCAGCAGCGTGCGCGCGCCCTCGAGGTTGACGCGCCAACCGAGGTCGAAGTCGGCTTCGGCGCCCGACGACACCACGGAAGCCAGGTGGAAGATCGACTGGGTGTCCGGCGTGACCACCCCGGCGAGCACGCCCGGCGCGGAAATGTCGCCCGCGATCACTTCGAGACGAGGATCGTGCGGGAGCGTTGGCGGAAACGCGGTGTCGAACAACGTGAGGCGCGTAATCGCCGCCTCCTGGCCGTCGGCGCCCATCAGGCGCCCTCGCGCGAGCAATGCCTTGGCAAGCTTGAAGCCAAGCATGCCGCCTCCTCCGGTGATGACGACTTTCATGTCGAGCCTTCCTCTGTGGGAACAAGTGTCTGGATTCTAGCGAAGAACTCGACCACGTCCCCGATCTCGCGCGTCGCCTTCATCGGCGGCAGGCTCGCGCGGATGGTGCGCCCGTAGGGCTTGGAGTACAGGCGCGGGTCGCAGATCATGAGCACCCCGCGGTCGGTCTCGTCGCGGATCAGCCGCCCCGCGCCCTGCTTGAGTTGCAGGATCGCTTGTGGCAGCTGCAGGTCCATGAAGGGATTGCCGCCCGTCGCGCGCAGCGCGTCGATGCGCGCGGCGAGCACCGGGTCGTCGGGCGGCGCGAACGGCAGCTTGTCGATCACGACGAGCGACAGCGCTTCGCCGCGCACGTCCACGCCTTCCCAGAACGACTGGCTGCCGAGCAGGATCGGGTTGTCCAGCCGCCGGAAGCGCGCCAGCAGCTCGGTGCGCGAACCCGTGCCCTGCACGAGCAGCGGGTAGTCGAGCCCGTCGCGCATGAGTTTTTCGGCCAGGATGTCGTTTGCGCGGCGCAACGCCCGCAAGGTCGTGAACAGCAGGAACGCGCGGCCGCGGCTCGCGCGCAGCGCGGGGTACGCGGCTTCGATCACCTGCTCGGTGAACGCCGGGTCGCTGGGTTCGGGCAGATTCCTCGGCACGTAGAACAGCGCCTGGTTGGCGAAATCGAACGGGCTCTCCCAGCGCACCGTGCGCGCCGCCTCCAGGCCGAGCTCGCGCGTGAAATGGCCGAAGTCCTCGCCGGCCGCGAGCGTGGCGGAAGTCATGATCCAGGCGCGCGGGTGGTCGTCCATTTGCTTCCTGAACAACTCGCCCGTGCGCAGGGGCGTCGTGTGCAGCTGCAGCGCGCTGGCGAACACCTCGACCCAGCGCACCGCTTCGAGGTCCTTCGAATCCTGCCAGTGCTCGAGCTTCGCGCGCGCTTCCTCGGTCCGCCGCATGCAGCCGGCGAGCCCCTCGGAGCGTTCGGCCTGCGACTGGAGCAATGCCCGGAATGCGCCGAGCGATTCGTTCAGGGCCTCGACCGCAGGGACGAACTCCGGCGTGCGCGCCGCCTGCGAGTAGGCGAATCGCGCGCTGTCGTCGCGGAACGCGAGGCGCAGGTCGCGGGCGGCCTTGTCGAGCTTTGCCGCCGCCCGGTCGAGGTCCGGCAGCGCGCCCCCCGCAGCGCGCAGCTCCATGCGCGCGTCGCGCGCGAGGTCGGTGAGCTGCATCGTCGAGACCGTGTCGCCGAAGAACAGGCGCGCCGTGTCCGGCAACTGGTGCGCCTCGTCGAAGATCACCGTGTTGCAGGACGGCAGCAACTCGGCCAGGCCTTCGTCGCGAAGCATCACGTCGGCGAAAAACAAATGGTGGTTGACCACCACGACATCGGCGGCAAGCGCGTTCCTGCGCGCGGCGATCACGAAGCAGTCCTTGTAGTCCGGGCACTCCTGCCCGAGGCAGTTTTCGCGCGTCGAGGTGGCGTGGATCCAGACCGGCGAAGTCTCGGACACCTCGGCCAGGTCGCCGCGGTCCCCGGTCGTCGTCTGCTTCGCGAACCGCTCGATGGCGGCGAGCTGCAGCGTCTCCTCGCGCGAACCCAGGCGCGCCTCGCCGCGGGCCCGCCCGAGGCGGTAGAGGCACACGTAGTTCGACCGCCCCTTCAATAGCGCCATGCTGTTGCCCGCGGCGATCGCGCTGCGCACGGCGGGCAGGTCCCGGTCGAACAACTGGTCCTGCAGGTTCTTGGTGCCCGTCGAGATGATCACCTTGCCGCCCGAGAGCAGCGCCGGCACGAGGTAGGCGAAGGTTTTTCCCGTGCCGGTGCCCGCTTCGGCGACGAGCACACCGGTGCCCTCGATCGCCTCGAGGATGTCCTGCGCGAGATCGATCTGCTGCCTGCGCACCTTATAGCCGGGGATGGCGGCGGCAAGCGATCCACGCTCGCCGAAGATCAGTTCCAGGGAGGAGAAAGCCGGGCTGTCGCTCAGGGCCGCAACTCCTCGACCCGGACCCACACACGGCGTACGTCGCTTGTGCGCGCGTCCCGCGAGGACAGCGTCCCACCGGCCGTGCCGGCGCTGGATTCGATCGCGCCGCCCAGTTCCACCCACTCGCCCAGCTGCACGCTCACGCTGGTCCCTACGCGTTGCGACTGGACGCTGCCCGGGCCGAGCGCGCCCGGCGTCTCGCGCTGCGGGCTGATCTCAAGGTGGACCGTGTTGCCCGACACGCGCGGCATGACTTCGAAGCCGGTGTCGATGTTCTGGATCACGGTGGTGTTCTGCACGGTCGTCCCGCCCGGCCCCGTGTACACCTGCCGCTGTTGCAGCGGACGCGACTGGCCGGTCGAGATGAACGCGCGGCTGCCTTCGAGGACCTGCACGCGCTGGTCGACCCTTTCGTCGGAAGCGCTGCGGTTCGAAACGATCCGCGTTTCGACGTGGGTGCGTTCGGTGGGGAAACGCTGGTTGCTGAGCGTCACGTCGCCAGAACGCAGCGTGCCGCGCGCGTCTATCGCGCTGCGCGTCGCCTCGGCGCTGGCGTCGAAGCGCACCGAGATCATCAGGCGGCGCTGCGGCGTGTCGATCGCGGCGAGCGCCCGCCTGAGGTCCATGAGGTTCTCGGGACTCGTGCGCACAAAAAGCTGGTAGCCCTGCCCGCTCAGCGTGCCGCCCGCTTCGACCAGCGGGCGCAGCACGGGGATCACCTGCTCGGCGCTGCGATGCCTGAGCGGGACGATCTCCAGGCTGCCTTGGCCGAATGCGGCAAGCGCGTGCGTGAGGAAACAGGCGAGAAGTAGGAGACGTTTCATGGGGAAATCCGGCACCGCATCTTACTGGCAACCCGCCGCTGGAGTGGGCGCGGGAGTGAGTGCGCCTTTACAGTCCGCACCGGGTCGTCTACATTACATGAATTATGCGCCTTAACCTGCTGTATAGCCTATCGTTTTCGATGGCCTTGACGGGATGCGGCGGGTTTGTGTCGACGCCCGCCCCGGTCGAGGAACCGGCTCGGGCCCAGGCGCCCGTGCGCGGCCCGGCGGCTGCCATCCCTCGCCCGCCTTCCGCGCGCGCAGCACCCGGGCAATCGGAGATGCTGTTCCAGGTACTGTCCTCGATCGGCGTGGACTACAAGTACGGCGGCGCTTCCCACGCTACTGGCTTTGACTGCAGCGGCCTGGTCGCGCACGTGTTTCGTGAAGGCTACGGGGTCGTCCTGCCGAGAAACACTTTCGGACAGAGCCAGGCGGGCCGCCCGGTCGGGCCGGATGAGCTGCTGCCCGGCGACCTGGTCTTCTACAACACCCTCAACCGTCCTTTTTCCCACGTCGGCATCTACCTGGGGGACGGGCGATTCATCCACGCGCCGCGGACTGGCGCCGCCGTCCGCATTGAAGCCCTGAACAACGCATATTGGTCGCGACGCTGGAACGGGGCGCGACGAATTTCAGTAAGCCTATGATCCGTAAAGAGGTTGGTGCGCCGTGACTCAATACACCAAAATAGTAATAATTCTCATTATCGTTTAGAATTCGAGTCAATTTGTAGCATCCCTGCGAAATCCGTCCTCGAAGGAAGATCAAATGCCGATCCTGACCAGAACACACGCAATGTGCGCCGCCCTGGCCGCCGCCTGCGTTCACTTCTCCCCCGCCCTTGCCCAGGAGAAGGTCGTCAACCTGTACTCGTCACGCCACTACAACACCGACGAAGCCCTCTATTCCAACTTCACGAAGCTGACCGGAATCAAGGTCAACCGCATCGAGGCCCCGGAAGACGCGCTGCTCGAGCGCCTCAGGAACGAGGGCGCCGCGAGCCCGGCCGATGTCCTCATCACGGTCGATGCCGGGCGCCTGTGGCGCGCGGAACAGATGGGCCTCTTCCAACCGGTGAAATCGGCCGTGCTGGATGCGCGGATCCCCGCTCCGTTGCGCCAGCCCGACGGGCTGTGGTTCGGCTTTTCGACCCGGGCCCGCGTGATCGTCTACGCGAAGGACGCGGTCAAGCCGGGCGAGGTCAGGAGCTACGAAGACCTCGCCGACCCGAAATGGAAAGGCAAGGTCTGCATGCGCTCTTCGGCAAACATGTACAACCTCTCGCTGATGAGTTCGCTGATCGATCACCTCGGGGAGGCCAAGGCCGAAGCCTGGGCCCGGGGCGTGGTGGCCAATTTCGCGCGCGCCCCCAAGGGCGGCGATACCGACCAGGTCAAGGCGGTCGCCGCGGGCGAGTGCGCGCTTAGCATCGTCAACACCTACTACTACGTGCGCATGCTGAAGGCCACCAAGGCGGACGAGCGCGCGGCGATCGAACGGGTCGGCATGGCCTGGCCGAACCAGGACGGCCGCGGCACGCACGTCAACATCTCCGGCGCGGGCGTGATGAAGGCGGCGCCGAACCGCGACGCGGGAGTGAAATTCCTCGAATACCTCGCGAGCGACGAAGCGCAGCGATACTTCGCCAACGGAAATAATGAATTCCCGGTCGTGGCGTCGGTGGGCATCGACAACCCCGAACTCGCCTCCATCGGCAAGTTCAAGGCGGACGCCCAGAACGTGAGCGTGTTCGGGAAGAACCAGGCGGCGGCGCAGAAAGTCTACGACCGCGCAGCGTGGCGCTAGCGCTTCGACATGGAGCGCGCGAGGAGCAGGACGGGAATCAGGCCCACCACCAGGATGGCTAGTGCGGCGAGGGACGCTTCGGCCAGGCGCTCGTCCTTGGCGAGGTTGTAGGTCTGCACCGCTAGCGTGTCGAAGTTGAACGGCCGCATCGCGAGCGTAGCGGGCAGTTCCTTCATCACATCCACGAACACCAGCAGCGCGGCCGTGCCGAGGCTGCGCACGAGGATCGGCGCGTGCACCCGGGCCAGCACCGCCGCAGGCGCCATTCCCAGGCTGCGCGCGGCGTCGTCCAGGCTGGGCCGGATCTTGGCCAGTCCCGACTCCACCGTCTGCAGCGCAATCGACATGAAGCGCACCAGGTACGCGTAGATGAGCACGATGATCGTGCCGCTCAGCCACAGCTTCGGCGCGACACCGAACTGGCCCGACATCCATCCCGAAACCCACCGGTCGATATGCGTCACGGGAACCAGCACGCCAACCGCGATCACGACGCCGGGGATCGCATAGCCCAGTCCCGCCGTGCGGCTGGCGGCGCTCGCCACCATCCCGGGCCGCAACCGCGCGGCATAGGCGATGACCAGCGCAAGCAGCACCGCAAGCACCGCCGAAACCCCCGCCAAAGTGAAGCTGTTCCATGCAAGCGCGGCGAAGCGCCCGCCGGCACCCGGTTCGGCATCCTGCAGGGCAAGGCGCACGAGCAGCGCGAGGGGCGCGATGAATCCGGCTACGAGCGGAGCGGCGCATACAGCGATGGCTGCCGCCGCGCGTACGCCACGCAGCCGGTGCGGCGTCGGCTCGCGGCGCGGACCCGCATAGAACGCCGAGCGCCCGCGCAATGCCCGTTCCAGAACGAGCACCGCTCCGACACCCGCGAGCAGCAGCGCGCCCAACTGCGCTGCGGCGACCGGGTCGCCGAGCGAAAACCAGGCCCGGAACACCCCGGTGGAGAAGGTGTCGACGCCGAAGTAGGCAACGGTCCCGTAGTCGGCAAGCGTCTCCATCATGGCGAGCGCCACACCGGCCACGATCGCGGGACGCGCCAGCGGCAGGGCGACGCGAAAGAACGTCTGCCATGGCCCCTGCCCCAGCACGCGCGCCGTTTCGAAGCTCGAACCCGATTGCTCCAGAAATGCGGTCCGTGCGAGCAGGTAAACATACGGGTAAAGCACCGAAACCAGTACGAACACCGCCCCGCCGAGGGAGCGTATGTCCGGGACGGCATAGTCCCCGGCCCGCCATCCGGTCCACGCCCGGAATGCCGTTTGCAGCGGGCCCGCGAACTGGAGGAAATCCGTGTAGACGTAGGCCATCACATAGGCCGGCATTGCGATCGGCAGGATCAGCGCCCACTCGAGGAAACGCCGGCCCGGGAACCGGCACAGGCTGGTCAGCCAGGCGCAGCTCACACCGACCAGCGTCACCCCTGCACCGACCCCGGCTGCAAGGACCACGGTGTTCCAGACATAGCCAGGCAGCACGGTAGAGGCGAGGTGCGCCCAGGTGTCCCCCCGCGGCACCAGGAGATTGAGGGCCACCACCAGCATCGGGAGGGCGATCAGCAGCGCGACCGCCCCGGCACCGACGTCGAGCAGGGAAACCTTGATCCTGGGCAAGGCAACTCCCTTGTTGGGGGATACAGTTACGGGGTGCGTCACGCCGGAAAACGCCTAAAAGATCTT
>JANNWA010000130.1:0-1537 GCA_031408275.1 Pseudomonadota bacterium | reverse complement strand
CCATGGGACCGGCATGAACGCGAAGACAACCAAGCCAGGCGGGAAAACCCTCAGGATCGGCGGCGCCGCCGGCTTCTGGGGCGATTCGGCGCTCGCCACGCCGCAGCTTCTCGCGGTGCCCGATCTCGATTACCTTGTCTTCGACTACCTGGCCGAGACGACCATGTCGATCCTGCAGCGCGCGCGCATGAAGGATCCGGCATTGGGGTACGCGACCGACTTCGTGTCGGCGGTGGTCAAGCCGCACCTGAAGGAGTGCCTCGCGCGCGGCATCAAGCTGGTGTCGAATGCCGGCGGCCTGAATCCCGAGGGTTGCCGCGACGCGATACTTGCCGTCGCGCGCGAGCTGGGCCTCGACCCCAAGGTTGCGGTGGTGACTGGCGACGACCTGATGCCACAGCTCGAGGCGCTGCGCGCCGAGGGTGTGCGGGACCTGCAGCAGGGCACGCCGCTGCCGGCCAAGGTGCTGTCGGCCAACGCCTACCTGGGGGCGCAGCCGATCGCCGCCGCTCTCGCGCAGGGCGCCGACATCGTGGTCACAGGGCGCTGCGTGGACAGTGCCGTGACCCTGGGTGCGGCGGCCTACGAGTTCGGCTGGGACTGGCGGGACTGGGACCGCCTTGCGCAGGCATCGCTCGCCGGCCACATCATCGAGTGCGGCGCGCAGGCCACCGGCGGCCTTTTCACCGACTGGGAAGACGTGCCCGACTGGGCCAACATCGGCTACCCGGTGGTGGAGATGCGCGAGGACGGGACATTCGATGTCACCAAACCGGCGGGCACCGGCGGCCTCATCAGCGTGGCCGCGGTGGGCGAACAGGTGCTCTACGAGATCGGCGACCCGGCCAATTACGTGCTGCCCGACGTGGTGTGCGATTTCCGCGCCGTGAAGATCGCCGCCGCGGGCGCCGAACGCGTGCGTGTCTCCGGCGCGCGCGGCCGGCCGCCCACGCCGGGCTACAAGGTCTGCGCCACCTGGCAGGACGGCTACCAGGTCACGCTGCACCAGATGATCCGCGGCATCCGCGCCGTCGCCAAGGCGCAGAAGACCGCCGATGCCCTGATCGAGCGCACGAGAAAGCAACTGGCGGCGCGCAAGTTCTCCGACTACACCGAGCTGCGCGTGGAGATGCTGGGCTGCGAATCGCACTACGGTCCGCACGCGCGCATCGGTCAATCGCGCGAAGTGGTGCTGCGCATCGGCGCGCGCCATCCCGAGGCGAAGGCGCTCGCCTTCCTGCAGAAGGAATCGGTGTCGGCCGGCACCTCGATGGGGCCGGGCACGCGCAGCCATTTCGGCGGGCGCGCCGACATCCAGTCGGTGATCAAGCTGTATTCCTTCCTGATCGACAAGGCGCGCGTGCCGGTCGAGGCGCGTTGCGGCGACGCGGTGCAGAAGTTCGCGGTGGCGGCGGAGGTGGGCGTGCCCATGCCTGCGCCCCTGCTGGCCGCGGTCGCCCCGGCCGGTGCCTCATCCGCAGACACGGTGGAGATGCCGCTCGTGCGCCTGGCCTGGGCCCGCAGCGGCGACAAGGGC
>JANNWA010000129.1:0-2764 GCA_031408275.1 Pseudomonadota bacterium | reverse complement strand
GACCTGTTCCTCTTTCCGAGCCTGACGGAAACCTACGGGAATGTGACCGTGGAAGCCATGGCGAGCGGCCTTGCCGTCGTCGCATTCGACTACGGCGCCGCGGGGCTGCATATCCGCAGCGGCTGGAACGGGCTGCTTGCGAGCGGGGAGGGGACTGGGGACTTTGCCGGTATCGCGGCGGAACTGGCGGCAGATCTTCAGGATGCGCGCGTCCTTGGAGCGCGTGCGCGGGAAACTGCGCTCGAACTGGGATGGGACCGGGTCGTGCAACGCCTTGAGGCGATCCTGCTGTCGGTGTCCGGGAAGCGGCCGGACAGCGGACGCGCTAGAGCAGATCGTCCATTTTGCGCAGGCGTTCGGTGATCACGCGCATGATCTGCAGCGAGAAGTGCGGGGTCTGCTGCAGCAGGAAAAGGAAGCGCCTTTCGGTGATTTCCACAAGGCGGCAGCTGGTGACCGCCGTCACGGTCGCCGTGCGCGGCGTATGCTCGATCAACGCCATCTCCCCGAACACCCCGCCCGGACCCAGGGTCTCGACCACCTTGCCGCGGATGGAGATCTCGACTTCCCCTTCGAGCACGACATACATCCTGTCCGCCACGTCCCCGGCCGAGAAGACGGGCTGGCCCTTGGCGAACGTCGGGCCGTCGGTTTCGTTGCGGAACAAGTCTAGGGTGACCGACATAAGGTTCTTCCTTGAAGGCGCCCGTCAGGACGGAGTGGCGAGCGTGTACAGCAGTTCTTCCTGCGCCGAGCGGCGGCGGCCGCGGCCCGGCTTGACGCGGGCGTAGGCGCCTTCGGCGTCCATCTCCCAGGCCTGGCAGTTGTCGGCGAGGTAGGGCAGCAATCCTTCGCGGATCACGCGGCGCTTGAGCGCCGGGTCGAGCACCGGGAAGCACAGCTCGATGCGGCGGAAGAAGTTCCGGTCCATCCAGTCGGCGCTGGCGAGGTAGGTGTCCTCGGCGCCGTCGTTGTGGAAGTGGAAGATGCGCGAGTGCTCGAGGAATCGCCCGACGATCGAGCGCACGATGATGTTCTCCGACAGGCCCTTGATGCCGGGCTTCAGGCCGCAGACGCCGCGCACGATGAGCTCGATCTTCACGCCGGCCTGCGACGCGGCGTACAGCTCCTCGATGATGACGGGTTCGAGCAGCGAATTCATCTTTGCGATGATGCGCGCGGGCTTGCCGTCGGCTGCGAGCCGTGCCTCGTTGCGGATCGCCGCCACCACCTTTTTGTGCAGGCTGAAAGGGGACTGCCAGGCGTGCCGCAGCTTGCTGGCGCGGCCAAGGCCGGTGAGCTGCTGGAAGACGTCGCTGGCGTCCGCGCAGAGCCCCTCGTTGGCGGTCAGAAGGCCGAAATCCGTGTAGAGCCGCGCGGTGCGGGGATGGTAGTTGCCGGTGGCGAGGTGCACGTAGCGCTTGAGGCTGCGCACGCCCTCGGCGTTCTCCTCGCGGCGCACGATGAGGGACATCTTGGCGTGGGTTTTGTGGCCCACCACGCCGTACACCACGTGCGCGCCGACTTCCTCGAGGCGCGCCGCCCAGTTCAGGTTGACTTCCTCGTCGAAGCGGGCCATGAGCTCCACCACGACGGTGACTTCCTTGCCGCGGCGCGCGGCGTCGATCAGGATTTCCATCAGCTCGCTGTCGGTGCCGGTGCGATATACCGTCTGCTTGATCGCGATCACCTGCGGGTCGGTGGCGGCGGTGCGGATGAAATTGATCACCGGCGTGAACGACTGGTAGGGGTGGTGGAGCAGTACGTCCTGCTTGGCGATCACCTCGAAGAGGTCGGTCTTCTCCTCGAGCGCGGCCGGCAGGCCCGGCTGAAACGACGGGTACTTGAGGTCGGGCCGGTCGACCTGGTCGGGGACCTCGCGCAGCCGGTACAGGTTGACCGGGCCTTCCACCCGGTAGAGATCGTTGGCGTCGAGGCCGAACTGTTGCAGCAAAAACTCGATCATGCGCTCCGAGCAGCTGTCGGCGACCTCGAGCCGCACCGCGTCGCCGAAGTGCCGCTGCAGCAGCTCGCCCTGCAGCGCAATGCGCATGTTGGTGACTTCTTCCTCGTCGACGAAGAGGTCGGAGTTGCGGGTGACGCGGAACTGGTAGCACCCCATCACGTTCATGCCCGAGAAGAGTTCGCCCACGTGGCCGTGCAGGATCGAGGACAGGAAAATGAAGTCGTAGCCGCTGCCCGAGACTCCGGCCGGCAGCCGGATCAGCCGGGGGAGGGCGCGCGGCGCCTGGACGATGGCTGCGCCCGAGCTGCGGCCGAAAGCGTCGCGGCCGTCCAGGTCCACGGCGAAATTGAGGCTCTTGTTGAGGACCTTGGGGAAGGGATGCGCCGGGTCCAGGCCGATGGGGGTGAGGACCGGCAGCAATTCGCGGAAGAAATAGTCCCGGATCCACTGCTTTTGCGCGGTGGTCCAGTCCGAACGGCGGCGGAAGTGGATGCCTTCCGCGGCGAGCTTGGGCAGCAGGACGTCGTTCAAGAGCCGGTACTGCGCCCCGACGAGCGAGCGCACCCCGGCGGTGACCAGCGCATAGACTTCGGCCGGATCCTTGCCGTCCGGTCCCGCCTCCTGCAGGTTGAGCTTGATCTGCTCCTTCAGCCCGGCGACCCGGATCTCGACGAATTCGTCCAGGTTGGACGAAACGATGCACAGGAACCGCAGCCGTTCGAGCAGCGGCACACCCTCGTCCGCGGCCTGGGCCAGTACGCGCCGGTTGAACTCGAGGAATCCGAGCTCGCGGTTGAG
>JANNWA010000128.1:0-2040 GCA_031408275.1 Pseudomonadota bacterium | reverse complement strand
AGCATCATCAAGGCTCCCAGCACCAGCGACACGCCGATCGCGATCCCGAGTTTCGCGCCGGTGAGCCCCAACGCGACACCGGGCGCCGGCCCCTGGCCGGACATCGAGAGAACCATCAGCGCGGAGGCGACCAGCAACGCGGAGCCCATGCCGATTTGCACCTGTCGCCGGGAGAATCCTGACACCACGCCGGCACCGAGAAAGGCGCCAAGCACGGCGGCGCCAATAATGCTGACCAGCGTCGTGAAGTCGACTTCGATAATCGTCATGAAGATCACGGCCTGGACCACGGTCGCCATGACATATCCGACGTTCAGCGTGCCCGGGATCTTCTCATCCGGCATCAGCTTCCACAGCTTCGACATGGAGGTCGTCGTGGCATAAGAGCCGATGCCGAGCGTGTCGAAGAAATTGGCCACGAACGCGGCGCCGAGCGCGGCGCCCTTCGGCGTGAGCGGGCCATCCTGGGGAGTGACGCGGCCGCGCTCGGTGAAATACCAGAAGGCGTGATACGCAATCGCGATCAGGATCAGCAGGGCGATCAGGATGGTCTTGGGTTCCATTGCGAGCGATTCTAACCTGTTCTGATCTGTGTCTAATCTGTGTTTAATCGGTGGCTGTCCGTAATCGGTGGCCTAGCCGACGAACTTATAGCCCGAGCCGTGAATCGTCAGGATGTGTTCGGGGGCGTGCGGCGCGCGCTCGATTTTCTGTCGCAGCTTGGCCACGAAGTTGTCGATGGTGCGGGTGGTCGGGAACTCTTCGTAGCCCCATACCTCGTTCAGGATTTGCTCGCGGGTCACGACCTGCCCGGTGTGCTGGACGAAGTAGCGCAGCAGGTCGAACTCGCGCGCCGTGAACTCGATCCGCACCTTGCCGCGGCGGGCCTGGTGCAGCTTGAAGTCGATCTCGATGTCGCCGATGCGCATCACGTCGGCGGTCGGCTTGGGCGCCCCGGTGCCGGTGCGGCGCAGCACCGCGCGGACGCGCGCCAGCAGTTCGGTAATCGAGAACGGCTTGGTCACGTAGTCGTCTGCGCCGAGCTCAAGCCCGAGCACCTTGTCGGTTTCGGCCGACCGGGCGGTGAGCATCACGATGGGAGTCGAGATGGCGCGCGCGCGCAGGTCGCGGCACACGTCGAAGCCGTTCTTCTTCGGGAGCATCACGTCGAGGATGACCAGGTCGGGCGCGAAGGCGCCGGCCTTCTGAATACCCTCGTCGCCGTCCACGGCGGTCTCCACTTCGTTGCCCTCGAGCTCAAGGTTGTCGCGCAGGCCAAGCCGCATTTGCGGCTCGTCTTCAATTACCAGGATTCTCTTCATCGTAAGGATTCTGCCAGTGTGGGCTCAAAAGCATTCTCGCCCGGAATGGGGAAGTGCAGCGTAAAAGTGCTGCCCTCCTGCGGTTCGCTGCTCACGCGCACGAAGCCGCCGTGGCCCCGCATGGTGTGGTCGACAATCGCGAGGCCGAGGCCCGTGCCCTGGGGACCGCCGCCCAGTTCGCGCTGCACGCGGTAGAACTTGCGGAAGATGCGGGCTTGTTCCCGCCGGGAGATGCCGATGCCGTGGTCGGTCACGCTGATCTCGACGTGGCCGCCGTTGCGATGCGCCCGCACCTCAATGCGCTTGGCCTCGCCCGAATACTTAATGGCATTGGCGAGCAGGTTCTCAATCGCCTGTTCGGTGGCGCCTTCATCAGCCAGCACGCGTGGTAGCGATGCGGCAATGTCGGTCTGCACCACGAAGTGGCCCTGCGAGAACTGCGTTTCCATGCGTGACAACACCCGCGTCACGACCTCGGCGAGGTCGGCTGGTTCCATGCGGTAGGGCCGCAGCCCGGCTTCCATGCGCGAGAAGTCGAGGATGTTTTCGATCAGCCGGGTCAGCTTCTTGGCTTCGCCGTTGATGATGGCGTAGTACTCCTGCGCGCGCTCCGGCGTCCGCACCCGGCCCAGTTCGAGGGTTTCGGCGAACAACTGGATCAAGGCCAGCGGCGTCTTGAGGTCGTGCGAGACCGAGGCGACAAAGTTGGACTTGAGTC
>JANNWA010000127.1:0-8479 GCA_031408275.1 Pseudomonadota bacterium | reverse complement strand
CGTCGAGCAGGCGCAGCCCGACCCGCGAGGTTACGAGCGCAACCGCGAAACAAACCGAACTGAGAAGTGCGATGACCAGCGCCAATGCGGCTCCGTGTGACTGCTCGTCCTTCATGCGCTCGGCTTGCCCGGCACGACCTCGGAAGGATAGTGCGCCAGTGCCGGGCCGCTTGCAATTCGCTGGGCGATCCCGGGAACCTCGCCGCGTTTCGGGTAGGATGCCTTTCACATCAGGCACCGGGCTGGCGAACCAGGAGTCGCAGGCGGCCGTCCGGTCAACACTTTCGAGAAGGAGCCCGCACCATGGCAGGCAACGAGGAAGAAGTCCGCTACATCGAGCGCACACGCGATTACTACCGCGCAATGGGCTACACGAAGGACTATGTCTGGTCCGCCTACGCCGAAGTGCCGTTCGCGCGGCTCGCCAAACCGTTGCGCGAGGCGCGCATCGGCCTGGTCACCACCGCGCATCCGCCGGACAAGTCGAACCGGGACGCGAAAGGCATCCGCCACGTCTGGTCCGGTCCCGTCGATCCGCTGCCGGTGCTGAACACCGACAATCTCGCGTGGGACCGGGTGTCGACCCACACCGAGGACCGCGAGAGCTTCATGCCGATCGAGGCGGTGCAGGGATGGGCCCGCGACGGGCTCATCGGCGGGCTCACCCCGCGCTTCCATGGCGTGCCGACCGAGCACAGCCAGAGGAAGACCATCGAGATCGATGCGCCGGAGATCCTGAAACGTTTGCGCGAGGACGGCGCCGACGCGGTACTGCTCAGCGCGTTGTGACCGGTCTGCCACCAGACCGTGAGTCTGGTAGCACGGCACCTCGAGGCCAACGGCCTGCCCACCGTCATCGTGGGTTCGGCGCGCGATGTGGTGGAGCATTGCGGCGCTCCGCGGTTCCTCTTCACCGATTTCCCGCTCGGCAACCCCTGCGGCCATCCCTGGCGCAAGGACATGCAGCGCGAGGTGGTCGGGGCCGCGCTACGACTGCTGGAAACCGCGACCGGTCCCCGCTCGACCGTGATCTCGCCTTTCGCTTGGAAGGAAGATCCCGGCTGGCGCGAGCGCTACGGCCGCGTCGATCCTGCGGAGCGCGAGCGCCTCATTGCGATCGGCGAGGAGCGCCGGCGGATGAAGGCGGAGGAGAAGAAGGCCCGTTCCAAGGCCAACCCAGGTTGAAGCGGCGCCCGTGCAGGAAATCGCTGAGCCAGGTCTTCTGCACCCAGTAGTGAAAAGTCAGCAAGGCGACCGCCGTGGTGAATCCGCAAACCAGGAGGAATTTCAGCGCGGCGGGCAGGTCGTACCGCACCATCCACCAGCCGGCCAGCATCACCAGCGGCATGTGCACGAGGAACACCCAGTACGACGACTGGGAGATGTACACGATCCACGGCGATTCGCGGTCGAACCAGCGCAGCGCGCCGCCCAGGAATAGGTAGATCAGCGCCCAGGTGCACAGGCCGTTCGCGAGCACCGCCCACAGATGGAGTGAAAAGCTCGCGCCGCGGACCGCGTTGTCCAGGTAACTCGCGTACTGCGCGAGGGGGAACATCACCAGCGCGAGCGCGGCCGAAGCGGGCGCCCAGCGCGCCAGCGCCTGCAGGAATCCGCGGTAGTGATGGAACGCGTAGCCGAACACGAAGAACGACCCGTAGTAGGCGAGCGACGGCGGGTGCGGCTGGATGAACATGAACCCCTCGTGCATCTGTGCTCCACGGAAGGGCCACAGCGTCAGCGACGTGTAGAGCGCGAATCCGACGAGCAGGAACGGCGATTGCAGCCATCGATCGATGCGCTCCTCGAACCGTGCGCTGCGCGCGACCAGGAACTTGCACGCCGGGAGCAGCAGGTAGAAGTAGCACAGGTAGTACAGGAACCACAGGTGCAGCAGCGGAATCTGGCCTGTCGGAATCCCGGCTGCTGCTGCTTTCGCGTTCATGGCCTGCTCGAGCGCCTGGAGGTCGTTGCGATTGGGGATCAGGTCCTGCGTGCCGTAGCGCGCGCTGAGCATGAAATCGAAGATGAACAGGAAGGTGAGCGGCAGGATCGTGACGATGCCTGCCACCAAGGGTGCGAGGATCCGGGCCGCGCGGTTCTTCCAGGTGCCCCACAGGCCGCGCTTTTCGACCAGCAGCGCCGAGAAGAATCCCGCCAGCACGAAGAAGGTCGGCATGCGGAAACTGTGGATGAAGGCGAACACCGCGTCGAACAGCAGCGAAGTGTTCCCGTCGGTGAGGACGGGCATGGCCGGCGGCGGCGCGGCCAGGTACAGCATCGCGGCGTGCAGGACGATCCCCAGCATCATCATGCCGCCGCGCAGGGCATCCAGCCCGAAGTACCTGCGGTCATCCATCGGAGGCGTCCACCCGCCCCGCTTTACTGAAGTGCCCCGTACTCAGCGGCGGGGACGAAAAAGTCTTCGGTGACGAGGTCGGGTGCGGAGCGGGTTCATGTGGGTGTCTCCTCGTGAATTACGGGAAATATTTTCTAAAGTCCGCTCTGGGAGCGGGTTTCCTGGTTAGTTTGTACTGGTACCGGTGCATCTTATAATGCAAATGACCTCTAAAATCGGGTTGGTTGGTGTCTCTATGCCGGTGCGCTTGTATCTAGCCGCAAATCCGCGTCGCAGTCCAGTTCTTGGTGCGCAGGCGCACAGAAAGGGCGGAGATACCCCGGCACACTCGGCAGGTTCGTCACGATCGACAAGGAAACCATGATTACCGTCAAGCGCCTCGCCTGTTCGCTGGTCCTGCTTTCCTGCCTTGCGACGCTCTCCGGCTGCGAAACGACGACCACCGGAGGCGTGGCGGGCGGCAACCGCTCCCAGCTGTTGCTGGTCTCGTCGCAGGAGCTCAACCAGATGGCGGCGCAAAGCTACGCCAAGCTCAAGGCCGAAGCCGCCGCAAAGGGCGCGCTCAACCGCGATCAGGCGCTGCTGCAGCGGGTCGGCGCGATCGCCGCCCGCCTCGAGCCGCAGACCCGGGTGTTCCGCGCCGATGCGCCGGGCTGGAACTGGGAAGTCAACGTCATCAGCAGCGACCAGATCAACGCGTTCTGCATGCCGGGTGGCAAGATCATGGTTTACACCGGTCTGGCCAACCAGCTCCGTCTGACCGACGACGAACTCGCCGTGGTGATCGGTCACGAGATGTCCCACGCCTTGCGCGAGCACTCGCGCGAACAGGTTTCGCAGGCGATGGCGGCGCAGACGGCGATCGGCCTCGGCAGCGCGTTGCTCGGCCTCGGGCAGGGCTCGGCGCAGCTGGCCAATGTGGGTTACGAAGCCCTGATTGCCACCCGGTTCAGCCGGACCGACGAGGGCGAAGCCGATCGCATGGGCCTCGAGCTGACCGCGCGCGCGGGCTACGACCCCCACGCCGGCGTCACCCTGTGGCAGAAGATGATCAACGCGAAAGGCGCTTCGCAGTCTCCGGCGTTCCTCAGCAGCCATCCGACGGACGCCAGCCGCGTGCAGTCGATCCAGGCGCTGCTCCCGGCCGTCACGCCGCTTTACCAGGCGTCGCGGCGGCGGTAGGTGAGATAGCGTTCCTCAATCCGGCGGGCGGCCGGGAGAAGACGGCGCTGTACTCACTGCCGAAAGGCCTTTGATGCCGTTGCGTTCGATCGATCGCGCGATGAAGCCCGTGGCGACCATTTCTTCCACGAACGCCTTGAGGTAGTCCGCGCCCGCGCCCGTGCGCCCTTGGCGCGGCGTGCCGAGGCCGTGGTTCACGGTCATGAAGTTGCCTTCGAGCAGGCGCGCGTCGGGCATCTTGTCCATGATGTCGAGCAGGGCCGGCCTCAGGCCGCCCAGTGCGTCCGCGCCTTTGTTCCTGAAGAGCTCGACCGCCGCCGGAGTGCCTTTCGATTTGATGAGGGTGGCGTTCTTGATCGTCCGCGTGAGATACAACTCGTAGCCCGCTTTGTCCGGCACCGAGATGCGGATGCCCTTTGCGTCGACCTCTGCGACCTTCGTGATCTTCGAGTTCCTGGGCACTGCGTAGGTCGCCTCGATCTCGGTCATCGGCGGGGAGAACGCGATTGTCTTTGCGCGCGACTGCTCGATGGCGAGGGTCGTCACGTCCCAGGTGTTCCTGTCCACGGCGTCCGCCACTTCGCCCGGCGTCGGGTGGACGACGAATTCCACCGGCACGCCGAGGCGCTTCGCCAGCTCGCGCATCAGGTCCACGCTGACGCCCTGCAGTTCGCCGGTGTTCGTGTTCTTGGTGGTGAACAGGGTGTTGCTCAGGTTCATGCCGGCGCGGAGCTTGCCCGTGGGCGCGAGGTCCTTGCGGGCAGCGTCGGTGACGGTTGGTGCGGTGGCGCAGCCGGCTACCAGTGCTGTTGCGATCGTTATCGCCATGGCTTTGATCATCTCCCCTCCTGAGTGTACGGCGGTCATGCTAGCACTCGGGCGACGGCGGTGTGATACAATTTTGTAATTCTGTATCACAGCGACCTCCCATGTCCCGTGCCGTCAACGCCCGCATCTCCCCGCACCTGGAGCAAAAGCTCGCCGAGTACTGCGCCAAGCGCGGCGTGACGCGCTCCGAGGCGGTCGTGCGCGCCCTCGACCAGTACCTCGATGCCGCCGCGGACGGGGTCAGCGCCTGGACGCTCGCGGCGGACCTGGTGCCCGAGGCGGGGGCGGACGCCCTCCAGTCGGACAACGCGCGGGCGCTCGCGCGCAAGGCGATGCGTGGCCCGCGCTCTCGTTGATACAGGAGCGCTGGTCGCTCTGTTCAATCGTTCGGACCGGCACCACGCCGCTGCGGCTGCCTGGTTCGCTTCGGTTCGCGGCGGCCTGATGACCACCGAAGCCGTGATCACCGAGACTGCCTATGTCCTCGCCGCCAGCCCCGCGCACCAGCGGGCCGCGCTGCGCTGGGTGCAGCGGGCGCGTACCGCCGGCCTGCTCGAGGTGGACCCCGTCGCCGACCATGCGGTGCTGGCCGGGATCCTCGAGCGGTATGCCAGCCTGCCCTGCGATTACGCCGATGCCACGCTGATCGCGCTGGCGGAGAAGAGCGGTGTCGCCGCGATCGCTACGATCGACCAGAGGGATTTTTCGGTGTACCGGATCAAGGGGCGCAGGCGGTTCCGGATATTGCTGTAGGTCAGGCAATCGGCCTTTGCGATCCGCGTCCGGCCTTGCTTGCGTTCAGGCGGCCGCTTTCATGTCGAACTCCGCCCGGATGCGGGCGAACGGCACTAGCACCTTGCCATTCTCGTCCTTCTCGACCAGCCCTTCGGCCAGCAAGGCCGCAATGTCCCGATGCACTGATTTCACGTCCCGTTCGAGCGCGCGCGCCAGCCCGCGAAGGCTGGTCGGGCCGAGCGCCTGCAGGCGTTCGATCAGCGCCCAGCGCGCCGGAGTAATCACGCGAAACAGGGCGGAAGGGGACTCGAAGCTGAGGGTTTCTCCCTGGGATCGTCCGGACTTCCAGGCGCGCTTGAATCCGTCGGCCGCGCGTTTGAGCGCCGCCTTGCTATCGCGTTCGATCAGTATCGTCATCGTTCTCATCTTCGCGGCTCCTCGAAACGTCGTCCAGAAAGTCTTCGATCAGCTTGTCCACCGACACGAACGCATAAGGCGCTTCCTTGTCTTCAAGGTGGCGGTGGTCGCCCTTGCCGCGCTCATTGTCGTACCCGATCAGTCTGCGTCCCGGAAAACCGTAGTACAGGCGGTACTTGTAGCTGTGCGCGCTTCCTGCCAACGGCGCGGGCAGTTCCCAGATCACCATCTCGACGATTCCGCCGTCGTCATGATGCAGTCTGCGGGAGTACAGGAGGCGCGCTGCCATGTTGGCAATCGTGCCAACAGTCGGGGGTGATTGTCAACCGGTACGCGCAGTTCATACGAGAGCGCCCCGTCGACATAGCGCCGTTCCCTGGTCTTGCTCTCGATCGCGTACTCGGGAACTAACGTGAGGTCGTGGGACCACCCCATGCCTTTGAGCAGGTCTGTGAAAGCCTCCTGCACCACGCTTTCCCGCGTGGTACCGGAGACCTTCTTCAGTACGGCGAGCTGGTTGAGGTACTGCTGGATGAGGAGCGGGCTCATGGCCCGGGCTTTTTCTTATTTTCGTAGTGTGAACGCAAGCCGTGAGAGTGCCGCCAATCGGGGTCGGACGCAATACCGCAGCCGCCCATGGGCCAAGGCGCTGTCTGGCCACAGTGGTATTAACTTATATATTGATTTAATGTATATTTCCGTATAAATTTAACAAAATGAAAAACGCACGGAAAAAGCACGCCTTCACCGACATCGGCAACGACGCCAGACGCCAGTACATCGACTCCCAGTCGGTCTTCTCCGCCTGGGAGGACGCAGTGCTCGAGGCCGCAGAAGTCCGCGGCGGCATGTACTGGAAGCGCCAGGGCAAGAGCGACTACCTGATCCGGACGTCGGTGAAGAACACGCAGAAAAGCCTTGGCGTCCGGTCGCCGCAAACGGAAGCGATCCACGCGAAGTTCACGCAAAGAAAGGCTGAGGTGGAGGGGCGCGTGTCGGACCTGCAGGCCCAACTGGTCCGCCAGCAGCGCATGAACCGGGCGCTGCATGTCGGTCGCGCGCCCCAGCTGCTGGTCGATATCCTGGCCGAGTTGGCGCGCTCCGGCGTGGCAGGGCACTTCACAGTCATCGGCACGCAGGCCCTGTATGCCTACGAGGCCGCCGCCGGCGTGCGTATCGAATCCCCGGATGCGCTCGCCACCAAGGATATCGACCTGCTCTGGGACACGCGCAGGCGCCTGCGCTTCATGACGCAGATGAAGGCGCTCGGCACTTCGATGCTCGTACTCCTCAAGAAAGTCGATTCGACTTTCAAACTGCGGCGAGACCAGCGCTATACGGCAGTCAACAACAAGGGATTCGAGGTCGATATCATCCGGCCGCTGGCGGCGGAAGATGACCGCCCCATGCGCATGACCGAAGACGAGGCCGATTTCTGGGCGGTCTACGCGCGGCGCGCGGACGTGCTCCTGAACGCTCCGGAATTTTCCAGCTTGGTCATTTCACCGTCCGGCCACATGGCGAGAATGCGTACCGTTGCGCCCGCGACTTTCATTGAGTTCAAGCGCTGGATGGCGGGGCAGGCCGATCGGGACGTACTAAAGGCACCCAGGGACGCGTTGCAGGCGGATTTGGCAGAGGACCTGGTTGCGGAGTACCTGCCGCAACTGGTCACTCCAATTCTGCAAGATCCTGCGGCGCAAGCCTGAGCTTCGCGGCGCGCAGGTTGTCCTCGAGGTGCTCGACGGACTGCGTCCCCGGGATGGGCACCACCATCGGCGAACGGCCCAGCAGCCACGCCAGGGCGACCTGTGACGCGCCAACACCGTGGCGCTCGGCCACGCGCTTGATCGAGGCTGCCTTCAGGCCGCGATTGCCGCCGAGCGGATACCACGGCAGGAAAGCGATCCCCAGCTTCGTGCATGCCGCGAGGACGTCATCCGAAGAGCGTTCTCGCAGGTTGTACTCGTTCTGGACGGAGACCACGGTCACGATGCGCCGCGCCTCGTCGAGCTGTGCCACAGAGACGTTCGATACTCCGACATGGCGGATCTTGCCAGCGCGCTGCATCTCGGCGAGCGCGCCCACGGAGTCCGCAAACGGCACTGCGGGGTCCGGCGCGTGGAGCTGGTACAAGTCGATCCGCTCGAGCCGCAGGCGTTTGAGACTCCCCTCCAGCGCGCGCCGCAGATGCTCCGGGCGCCCGTCCGGCACCCATGCGGAGCGCTTGGGCCGCAGCAGCCCGCCCTTGGTGGCGATCACCAGCCCGGCCGGGTAGGGGTGCAGGGCCTCGGCAATTTGATGCTCGTTGGCTTCGGGGCCGTAGCTGTCCGCGGTGTCGATGAAGTTGATGCCGAAGTCCAAGACACGGTGCAGGACGCGCTGCTCGTTGCTGCGGTCCTTGGGCCGGCCCCAGACGTCGGGTGCGCACAGGCGCATCGCGCCAAAGCCCATGCGGTGGACGGTGAGGTCGCCCACGCGCGCCGTGCCGGCGTCCGATGCGTTCAATCCGGCAGGCTTGTTCATGCACTATTTTAGAACAATTTCCTGAAAAGTCATTGCCTGGAGCGGCTTTCCTGCCACTTTTGTTTTTTTATCGGTACATTTATCGAGGATTCCGGCTCCCTCGGGCAAGCCCGTCGCAGTGGCTCATCCGCCGAGCCGGCGTGTGGTCGCCCCTGCGCAAATCACGCCCCGGGCGGCAGTATCATAAAAGCTAAACCGGGTACCATGCAGGAGGGACGCGCCAACCAGGCGCCGGGGTGGGAACTTGGCAACCAAGAAAAAGATCGGGAAAGCCGGCTCGCCCTCCAGCGTGGCCAGGTCCGCTCTGGCCGGTCCGGCGGATAGCGCTCCGAGCGCCGCTTTTCAAGCCGGTTTCCCGGTTGTCGGTATAGGCGCCTCGGCCGGGGGGCTGGCGGCGTTCGAGGCTTTCTTCTCGGGCATGCCCGCGGACGC
>JANNWA010000126.1:0-2913 GCA_031408275.1 Pseudomonadota bacterium | reverse complement strand
ATCCTCGCCGCGCTGGCGGTCGGCGACCAGCGCGCCATCGATGCCGAGGACTGGCGCCTGTTCAGCCGGACCGGCGTCAGCCATCTCATGTCGATTTCCGGCCTGCACGTCACCCTGATATCGGGGATGGCGGCCGCCCTGGTGTCGTTCGGCTGGAGGCGCAGCACCACGCTTGCCCTGAGACTGCCTGCGCGCAAGGCGGCGGCGCTCGCGGCAACGGTCGCGGCTCTCCTTTACACGTTGCTGGCGGGATTCGGCGTGCCGGCGCAGCGCACGTTCTTCATGGTCGGCGCGGTGGCGGCGGCGCTCTGGTTCGGGCGCTTGTCCGCGCCGTCGCGGGTGCTCGCCCTTGCCCTGCTCGCGGTGCTGCTGGTGGATCCGTGGGCGGTCCTCTCGGCCGGGTTCTGGCTTTCGTTCGGCGCGGTGGGGCTGATCTTTTACGTCGCGCACGGATGGACCGGGCGGGAGTCGTGGCTGGCGCAGTGGGGACGCATCCAATGGGCGATCACCATCGGCCTCGCGCCCGCGGCGCTGCTGCTGTTCGCTCAGGTTTCGCTCGTCGGCCCGCTCGCCAATGCAGTGGCCATTCCCGCCGTGAGTGCGATCATCACGCCGCTGGCGCTTGCGTGTGCACTGTTGCCGGTCGATGCACTGTTGCGTTTCACCGACATACTGGCCGGCTGGCTGATGCTCTTTCTCGAGTGGTGCGACGCACTTCCGGTGGCGGTGTGGCAGCAGCCTGTACCGCCGGTGTGGGCAGTCGGCGTCGCGCTTGCGGGCGTCGCCTGGCTTCTGGCGCCGCGCGGAATGCCGTCGCGCTGGATCGGCTTGCTGCTGTTCCTGCCCGCGCTTACGGCGGCGCCGCCGCGTCCCGCGCCCGGCGAGGCATGGATCACGACGCTCGACGTCGGGCAGGGGCTTGCCGTGCTCGTGCGTACCGCGGAACACAATCTGCTGTATGACGCCGGTCCGACCTACGGCACCGAGTCCGACAGCGGCGAACGCATCATCGCGCCGTACCTGCGCGCGATCGGGTCCCTGCGGCTGGACGCCATGATCGTCACGCACAACGACAGCGACCACAGCGGGGGCGCCTTGTCGGTCATGCAGAACGCGGAAGTGCTCGATTTCCTCTCCTCGCTCGAACCGGAAAACCCGATTGCGGCAGCCGCGGCCCGTGCGCGTCCCTGCGTGCGCGGCGACCGCTGGCAATGGGATGGCGTCGGATTCGAAGTGCTGCATCCGGCGCGCGAGGATTACGCGGCCGGGGTATTGCGGACCAACAACCTGTCGTGCGTCGTGCGGATCTCGAGCGGTCACGGCACCATGCTCCTGACCGGGGACATCGAAAAAGCGGCGGAGGCGCTGCTGGTCGAACGCGATGGCGCCGGACTGCGTGCCGCCGTGGCGACCGCGCCGCACCATGGCAGCCGCACTTCCTCCACACAAGGGTTCCTCGTTGCGCTGCAGCCGGGCCTGGTGGTGGTGCCAGCCGGGTATCGCAACCGGTTCGGCCATCCCCGCGCCGATGTCCTCGAGCGATACGCCGCAGCCGGGGCGCGCGTGCTGCGCACCGACCTCGACGGTGCGGTCACCGTGCAGCTCGCCGCCGGTGGTGTCCACGCGTTCGGGGAGCGCGCGGCGCGCCTGCGGTACTGGCATCCCGCCCGCCTATAATGCTATAGCGGCGCCGGGCAGGCCGCAATAACCGGAGGAGGCACCCATGGCTAAGACTGGAGAAGGCGTCTACAAAATAGTCGAAGTGATCGGTTCGAGCGGCACGTCCTGGGAGGATGCGGCGCGCAACGCCGTCAAGACCGCGTCCAAGTCGCTTCGCGACCTGAGGATCGCCGAAGTGACGAAATTCGACGTCAAGATCGAAAACGGGAAGATCGCCGCGTTTCGCACGCGGCTGTCCCTGTCGTTCAAGTACGAAGCGTGAAACCTTCTGCCGGGCCGGCGGGAGCGCAAGACTCCACCGGCCCGTCACCGCGGACGAACATGGAACCGATACGACGCTTTGTCCATTGCCTGTCGCCCAAGGGGCTGCACAGGATCTCCTACCTCGAGCGGGGCGATCCGTCGAACGACCAGGTGCTGGTCTGCGCACACGGGCTGACGCGCTGCGCGCGGGATTTCGACGCCTTTGCCCAAGCCATGTCCGACCGCTACCGCGTGGTCTGCCCGGACATGGCCGGGCGCGGCCATTCCGACTGGTTGGCCGACCCGCTGCTCTATTCGATCCCGCAGTATGTCGCCGATATGGTGACCCTGGTTGCGCGCCTCGATGTCGAGCGGGTCGACTGGGTCGGGACTTCAATGGGCGGCCTGATCGGGATGGGCCTCGCCGCGCAACCGAACACGCCGGTGCGAAAACTGGTCCTGAACGATGCCGGGCCGGTGGTGACCAAAGTATCGCTCGAGCGCATCGCAGCCTACGTCGGCCTCGTGCCGGTGTTTCCCGATATTGGCACCGCGGAGCAATATGTTCGCGCGGTAAGCGCCTCCTTCGGCCCGCACACCGACGCGGAATGGCGGTTCCTGACCGAGGTCGTGGTGAGAAAGCAACCCGACGGCCGCCACAAGTTGCACTACGACCCGGGCGTCGCCGAGATTTTCAAACACCAGATGCCCGAAACCGACCTCGAGATGTGGCCGCTCTACGATGCGATCCGCGGCCCGGTGCTGGTGGTGCGCGGCGAGACCTCCGACTTGCTCAGGCGCGAAACCTGCGATGCGATGGGTGCGCGGGGACCGAAGGCGCGCGTGGTGGAAATCCCGGGCGTGGGGCATGCGCCGACACTCATGCATGCGGACCAGATCGCGATCGTGCGGGCGTTCCTGCTCGAGTGAACCGGGCTGGCGCACTGCCGGATTGAGCGGCGCGCCCGGGCAGCGCTCCGAGCGCTACTC
>JANNWA010000125.1:0-3739 GCA_031408275.1 Pseudomonadota bacterium | reverse complement strand
TGAGCGGCGGGGCATCGGACACCAGGTTTCCGCCGAGCTCGGTTATGCCACGCCAGGCGCCTTCATCGTGCACTTCGACGGGCACGTGAGTCAACTGGGCGCGTTCGGGAGCTACGCCTTCGGTGCACGCAAGGGCGTGCTCGAGGCCTACGTATCGCCCACCATGGCGATTACCGTCCCGCCGACGGTCAAGATCGTCATTACCGGTTCCCTGCAACCGGGCGTGATGGCACGCGATGTTTTCCATCACCTGGTACGCGTGATGGGGCCGGCGTCTTGCGCCTTCAAGGCGGTCGAACTTGCCGGCCCGGTGATCGATGCGATGAGCATCGAGGGTAGGCAAACCGTCTGCGGCCAGGCGATGTTCCTGGGGGCGAACACCATGCTGATCGCCCCCGACGCGAAGACTCTTGCCTACACGCAAGGCCGCAGCAAGCTGGACTTGGCGCCGGTCCATCCCGACGCGGACGCCGTCTACGAACGCGTGGTGACGGTCGACGTGTCCGACCTGCAACCCATCGTGGTGATCCCGCCCAGCCCGGCGAACACGCGCGACCTCACCGACTACCTGGGTGTCGAAGTGCACTCAGGCTATCTGGGCTCCTGCGCCAGCGGTCGGCTGGAGGATCTGCGGGTGGCGGCGCAGGTGTTGCGCGGGCGGCAGGTCAAGCCCGGTTTCCAACTGCATGTGGTGCCCACCTCGCAGGCCATCATGGCGCAGGCCGCCCGCGAAGGCTTGATCGAGTGCCTGGTGGAGGCCGGTGCCTTCGTGAGTTCACCCACCTGCGACTACTGCTACGGCCGCATCGCAACCATGGCCGACGGCCAGCGCGCCGTTTCCACCGGCACGCTGAACACCCCCGGCCGCATGGGCAGCCCGGACAGCGAGATCTATATCTGCAATGCAGCCGTGGTGGCGGCATCTGCCGTCGAGGGGCGGCTTGCGGATCCGCGGCCCTACCTCGCGGGAGCAGCGCCATGACCCTGCCCAACCTGCGTGGGCGGGTCGCCTGGATCTTCGACGAGGACGATTACGATATCGACCGCATCGTCGGGGTGCGCAACATCAAGATCACCGATGTCAAGGAACTCGCAGGCCTGGCGATGGCCGACCAGGACGCGGGCTTCGCCGCCTCCGTGCGGCGCGGCGACCTGCTGGTGGGAGGGCGCAACTTCGGCTACGGCCATCCGCACTATCCGGCCATGCGGGCCATGCGCCACCTGGGAATCGCCGGCGTGGTGGCCGAATCGTTCTCGCCGGGCTTTTTCCGCGGTGAGGTCAGCATGGGCTTTCCGCTCGTCACCTGTCCCGGCATCCTCGCGCAGGTGGCGCGGGGAGATGAGATCGAGGTCGACTGGGCACAGGGATGCGTGCGCCACCTCGGCCGCGACTTAAGCCTGCCGCTTGCACCACTGAACCCCGCCGACCGCCAGACCCTGGAAGCTGGCGGATTGATTCCCTACCTGAAGCAGCGCCTTGCGCGCGGCACCGGAGCACCGACATGAACGAACAACGCATGATACTGAAGCGGCGCGTGTCCGCCGGCGCCACGGTCTGGTTTGCCGGTGCGCAGGATGCGCTTTCCGCCCTGCTGGTGGACCAGTCGGATTTCGACGGCGTGTTCACCACCGGGTTCGGAATATCCGCCGCGCTCTTGGGCCAGCCCGACATGGAGCTCTACACACTCTCCGAGAACCTGGGCGTGGTTGATCACATCGCCAACGTGGTGAAGAAGCCGATCTTTGCCGACGCGGATACCGGCTACGGCAACGTGCTCAACGTGCACCGTACCGTGCGCGCTTTCGAAAAAGCGGGCGTGGCTGCACTGTCGATCGAGGACCAGGAGAGCCCCAAGCGCTGCCCCGCCGCCGCGACCAGCTCCATCACCTTGTCGATGGCCGACGCGGTGGCCAAAATCCGCGCAGCGGTGGACGCCCGCAGCGACCCCAACCTGTTGATCGTGGCCCGCACCGATGTGATGGATCCGCAGGAAGCCCTGGAACGCGCCGCCCGCTACGCCGAGGCCGGGGCCGATCTGATTCAGCCCATCTCGCGCACTTTCAACACCTATGCCGACCTGGTACGGCTGCGCGAGACCTGCGGCCGGCCGCTGTCTCTGCAGCTGATGGAGGGCACCTGGATGGCGGCGCTGAACCGTTCACAGATTGAAGCGGTGGCGGGCCTGGCCACCTACCCCATCGTGAGCCTGCTAAGCATTGTGCACACCCTGCGTGCCAACCTGGCCGCGTTGGCCGCTCGCCGCGGCGAGCCAATGGGCGAACTGCCTTGCCCGCGGGCCACCATGGCGGAGTTCAAGCAGGTGATTGGCTGGCACGACCTGGAACGGCACCAGGAACGCCTCGAACTGGCCGACTCAGGCCCGGCACGCTGAGCTGCAACGTAGCAAGCAACAGAGATTCCCGCATATCCCCAACAACCCCGCCGTATGAGGAGATCCGCAATGCCCATGAATCGCCGCCAAGCCACAGCCGCCCTGATCGGGACGATGCTCACCCCCGCCCTGCCGGCGCTGGCCCAGACCGCCAGCTTCCCCGTGAGGCCGGTCCGCATCATCGTTCCCTATCCGGCGGGCGGTGCGACCGACGTGTCGGCACGCCTGGTGGCGCAGCGACTGCAGGAGGAGCTCAAGCAGAGCGTGATCGTGGAAAACCGTCCGGGCGCGAGCGGCAACCTGGGGATGGTGGCCTTGCTGCAGAGTCCCGCCGACGGTCACACCCTGGTCATGAGTCTGACCGGCATGCTGTCCATCAACCCCGTGACCTTCGCCAATGCCGGGTTCAACGCTGCGGACGTGGTTCCCGTGGCGCGCGTGATGCTGGCGCCGCTGGTGCTGGTGATTCCGCTCGACTCCCAATGGCGGACCGTGCAAGACCTGATCGCTGCCGGAAAAGCGGCAGGCAAGGGGGGGTTGCCCTATGGATCCACCGGCGCCGGCGGCATTTCGCATGTGGCCTCGGAACTGGTCAACGCGGCGGCCGACGGCAACTACACCCACGTGCCATACAAGGGCGGCGCGCCGCTGGTGCAAGCCCTGCTCACCAGCGAGGTGCGCTGGGGCTTGCTTGGCACGGCGGACGCACGCGCGCAGATCCAGGCAGGCAAGCTCAAGGCGCTGGGCCAGTTGCGCGCCACGCGCTCCGAGTTGTGGCCCGACCTGCCGACGCTCACCGAACAGGGCCTGCGCGGCGGTGTCGACTTCGACATGTGGTTCGGGTTGGTCGCGCCCGCCAAGACCCCGCCGGCTGTCGTTTCGATGCTGAACCAGAGGGTGGCGCAAATCGTGGCTGAACCTGAATTCCGTCGTCGTTTGAGGGAGCTGGGCGGCGTCTCGCCTACCAGCGGCAACACCACCGAGGCGTTCAACGAGGTGATCAAGCGCGAGTTGGAGGTCCTGCCCAAGAAGGCTCTGGAACTGGGACTGAAGCTGGACTGAGGACGGGTCGGGGCCTTTCTTTCCCTGGCCACGGATCGACTTATTGATCGTTACCAAAAACATGACCTCCTCGTCGGAGGCATGTTTTTGTCATGAGTGATGCAATTCTCAATAATTCTCGATAGACCCCGAAGGACGCCGAACTACTCCCGCTCAATTTTTGCCGGCTTCGGCAAGTCTTTGTTTCGCCTCAATCTGCTTGTCATATCGCCGCGCAGTTACCGTGAGATTTACCGTCATTTTGTGAGGCATCTCTTCTAACAGCCAAGCTGGCAGGGTCAGCG
>JANNWA010000124.1:0-3385 GCA_031408275.1 Pseudomonadota bacterium | reverse complement strand
GGTCGAGCAGGTCGCGTATCTTCTCGTTCATTGGAGTCCGGGTTCGCAGGGTTGCCTGGCGCCGGATGGCGGGAGGGATGCGGGGCCCAGTGTACGCGCACCCAGCGTGCACCTGTCCGGGGCGCGATGCGCCGCGCTGGTGCGTCGCCTGATCGGGGATTTACAAGGCCGCGTAATCGCGTATTCTACGGGCCTCATTTCCAACACTGAGGATTTGCCATGCCCACATTGAAGCAAAGCCTGATTCCCGCCGCCGTATCCATTGCGATGGCTTTTTGCGCTCCCGGATTCGCCCAGCAGGCTGCCCCGTCGGCCCCGGCCGCCGCCGGCCCGAAAGTGCTCAAGATGCAGTCCAGCTGGCCGGCCCGCTCGACCGCGCAGGATCACTTCAAGCGGTTTTCCGAGCGGGTAGAGAAGCTCTCGGGCGGGCAGCGCAAGATCGAGGCGATGGCCGCCGGGCAGGTGGTGCCTGCGTTCGAGGTACTCGACGCCGCATCCAAGAAAGTCATCGACGGCTACCACTCGATCTCCTACTACTGGGTCGGCAAGAACAACGCGACCGTGCTTTTCGCGGGCCCGCCCGGCGGCCCGTTCGGCATGGACCACTCGGACTACCTCGGCTGGATGTGGAACGGCGGCGGCACGGAGATGTGGAACGACCTCTACCAGAACACGCTCAAGCTCAACGTGGTCGCGATGCCCGGGCACCAGACCAGCCCGCAGGCGTTCGGCTGGTTCAAGCGGCCGATCAAGAGCCTCGCCGACTTCAAGACCATGAAATGCCGCCAGACCGGCATCAACGCCCAGATCTTCACGCGCATGGGCATGCAGACGATCAACATGCCCGGCGGCGAGATACTCCCGGCCGCGCAGCGTGGCGTGATCGACTGCGCGGAATGGGTCGGCGGCATCGAGGACCTGCGCCTAGGCCTGCACACGGTCTACAAGTTCCACTACACGCCGGGCATGCACGAGAACAACACGATGGGCGAGATCGTCTTCAACGGCGACGTCTGGAAGGGCTTCACCCCGGTGCAGCAGGAAATCATCCGCTCGGCGAGCCGCGACGCCAGCATCTCCTGGTACGCCGCGTGGCAGAAGCAGAACGCCGACGCACTGAAGGAAATGCAGGAAAAGCACGGCGTCAAGGTGCTGCGCACGCCGCCCGAGATCCTCAACGCCTACCTCAAGGCCTGGGACGGCTTCATGGACGAGGAATCCGGCAAGAACGCGGTGTTCAAGAAAATCCTCGATTCGCAGAAGGCCTGGGCCTCGGTCGTGGTGCCGGCCAAGCGGTTCATGCACCCGCCGTACTCGTTCGCGGCCAACTACTACTGGCCCGAAGCCAAGGCGGCCGACGCCAAGAAGAAGTAGGCATGGGTGACGGGCAAGGCCGGCGCCAGGAGTTCCTGCTCGAGGGCCTGGCGCCGCCCATCAGCCACTACTGCGACGCGGTGCGCTGGGGCGACACCCTCTACATTTCCGGAATCCCGCCCCTCGACGCGAAGGGGCGTGTCGTCAGCGACGACCCCGCCGCGCAGGCCCGCCAGGTGTTCGAGAACATGAAGCTGGTCCTCGACGCCGCGGGAGCGACGTTCGCCGACGTCCTCAAGGTCACCGTGTATCTCACCGACGTGAACGACCGCACGAAGATCAACCCGGTGCGGCAGGAGTACTTCGGCGCGGCGCGCCCGGCGAGCACGCTGATCGGCATCAATGAACTGGCCATTCCCGGCATGAAAGTCGAGATCGAAGCGGTGGTGGGATTGCGCAAGCAGTGACCTGGAGCACACGCATGGCAGATGTGGAAGATTTCCACCCCGTTTACTACAAGATCATCAAGGTCATCGACACGTTCACGGGACTGACCGGAAAGACGGTCGCCTGGCTCTGCGTGCCGCTTTCGATCACGGTGTTCCTGGAGGTCGTGTCGCGTTTCTTTTTTGACAATCCGACCATCTGGGCGTACGACATGTCCTACATGCTCTACGCCGCCCTGTTCATGCTCGGTGCGCATTACGCGCTGCTGCGCGGCGCGCACATCCGCACCGACATGCTGTGGGAGAAGTTCTCCGACCGTACGAAAGGCAAGATCGATTTCTACGCCTTCATTCTGTTCTTCTTCCCCGGGATGATCCTCTTGTTCGGCTCCAGCTGGGACGACGCGTGGCAGGCGTTTACCCTCGGTGAACGGGGCGAGCAGACGGCCTGGCGCCCGATGCTGTGGCCGCTGAAGAGCCTGGTGCCGCTGACCGCCGTGCTGCTCATGATCCAGGGCACCTCCGAGATCCTCAAGAGCTGGTTCGCGATGCGCACCGGCCGCGCGTTCGAGCACAAAGCCGGCGGCGAGATATGACCGGCCAGATCGCACTCGGCCTGGTCATGCTGGTCGCGATGGTGAGCGTCATCTTCGTCGGGTTCCCGATCTCCTTCACGCTCATCATCATCGCGCTCGCGTTCGGGTGGGTAGGTCTTGGCGACAGCGTGTTCGACCTGGCCTACCTGCAGATCCTCGGCATGATGAAGACCGAGGAACTGGTGGCGATCCCGCTGTTCATCTTCATGGGTTTCCTGACGGAGCAGGCCGGCCTGATGGAGCGCTTGTTCCGCGCCTTTCGCGACCTCTTGGCGCCGGTGCGCGGCTCGCTGTACCTCGGCGTGATTCTGACCGCGACGGTGTTTGCGATGGCCACCGGCATCGTGGGCGCGGCGGTGACGGTGCTCGGCATCATGGCCGCGCCGATCATGACCAAGTCGGGCTACGACGCGCGCATGTCCGCTGGCGCCATCGCGGCCGGCGGCACGCTGGGCATCCTCATCCCGCCTTCGGTCATGCTGATCGTCATGGGGCCGGTGCTGGGTGTCTCGGTCGCCGACCTGTACGCGGCGGCTTTCGGGCCCGGGTTCCTGCTGGCGGGAATGTACATCGTCTACACGATGGTGCGCAGCTTCATCAACCCCAAGCTCGGGCCGCCAGTGCCGCTCGACGAGCGCCAGACCTCCTGGGTCATCGTGGTCAAGGAGGTCCTGCTCGGCATGGTGCCGCTGGGGTTGCTGATTGGCTCCACGCTCGGATCGATCCTGATGGGCATCGCGACGCCGACCGAAGCTGCGTCCGTGGGCGTGGCGGGAGCGCTGTTCCTGGCGGTGGCGTATCGCCGGTTCACCTTTGGAGGCCTGAAGAACGCCTGCGTCAGCACGATGAACACCTCGAGCATGGTGCTGTTCCTCGCCGTTGCATCCAACGTATTCGGCGCGGTCTTTGCACGGCTGGGTTCCGCGCAATGGATCACGGATACGCTGCTTTCCCTGCCGCTGCCCCCGTCAATGATGCTGCTGCTGGTGCTGTCCCTGATCTTCCTGCTCGGCTGGCCGTTCGAATGGC
>JANNWA010000123.1:0-2377 GCA_031408275.1 Pseudomonadota bacterium | reverse complement strand
GGTGGTCAGCACCTGCCCGAGACTCCAGCGCTTGTGGTGGGTGCAGAGCAGGGCGGGGTCGAGCTCGATGCGCCCACCGCCCTGGCTGAGCCGGAATCCAAACTCGACATCCGGCCTCGTTGCTTGCTCAACGAGATACCGGGGTTTGCAAATTTACGCGTCGGCGACAAGCCAAACAAGGTCGACCTGGCAATCATTCGCCGGAGTGACGGAAGTAGAACGCTAGTCACGGCAAAATGGAGCATTCGTGCGGACCGTGAAAAGCAGTTTCCCGCTGAATTTGGGAGCTACGTGGCAGCAAAATCGGATTTGCGCCCGTTTGACTACGTACTGCTGACGAATGAATTTGATCCGGCTCGACTTGTGCGTGCGTGCGAAGCGTCGGCGGGAAACACCGCCATGTTTAGTTCGGTTGTACATATCGTTCCCGCATCGCTGCGCGCGGTCTATGGCAGCAAGCCAGAAACGTCCATGCGAAAAGTCCTCAAGTACATTGACGAAGGCAAGATCATTGGATTGGATACTTGGCTTTCCAGAATTGCGCATTGATGCTGACTCCCTTTGAGTTTTGCCGACGTTCGCAGTGCAATTGTGAAGTCTAGTCTGATAGCTTTGCTGACTCTCGAGCCAAACGGCGTAGAGCAATAGGTTGTCCCCGCATTGATGACCCGCCCCTGCCTCCCCCCCGAGCCCAACACCCGCCGCCCCGACTATCGCGCCCCCGCAGGCGCCTGCGACTGCCACGCGCACGTGTTCGGTCCGCTGGCCCTGTTCCCCTATGTGGAGCAACGCAGCTTCACCCCGCCGGATGCGCCGGTGGAAACCTACTTGCGCATGCTCGACACCATCGGCATCGAGCGGGCCGTGCTGGTGCAGGGCTCGGTGCATGGCTCGGATAACCGGGCGGTGGCCAGAGCGGTGTCGTCCGCGCCCGGGCGTTTGCGCGGGGTGGCGGTCATCGGGCCGGACACGCCGGAAGCGGAGATCCGCGCCTTGCATGCGCAGGGGTTCCGCGGGACGCGGCTTATCCGCGGTGGTCAAGGGCACGCCGGGGTTTGAGCATCTGGAAACCATCGCCGGCAAGGTCAGGGCGCTGGGGTGGCATGTGGTCGTGCATGTGAACCGGGTGGATGAGCTCACCGCGCTGGCGCCGCGGCTTATCGCTACGGGGTGCCCGCTCCTCATCGACCACATCGCGCGGGTGAGGCGGGAAGAGGGCGTGGCCTCCGACGGGTTCCAGACGCTGCTGCGGTTGCTGGATGGTGGCAATTGCTGGGTGAAGATTTCCGGGCAGCACCGCATGTCCGCCCAGGGCTACCCGTGGGCCGACATGCGGCCGCTGGTGCGTGGCGTCGTCGATGCCCGGCCGGACAGGGTGTTGTGGGGCAGCGATTGGCCGCACCCGAACCAGTATGACGAGATGCAGAACGACGGTGACCTGCTTGACGCGTTTGCGCAGTGGGTGCCGGAGGAACACTTGCGCCGGCAGATCCTGGTGGACAATCCGGCGGCGCTTTACGAGTTTGATTGACTAAGGCGGCCCGCCAGATGTGGTCACGCTCGCTTCGAGGACGACGCGGCTAAACGCCATGCCGCCCATAGCGTGCTTGTTGCAACAATTCCCGGCCGCTCGGCCCCTTGGTAGTCGGCTTGAGGCGCTTCATCCCCGCGAGAATGCGGGCCGCTGCGCGGCTTCTCGTCTCTGCAGCGGCCCGGGCGTCGCGTTCGATGATGACATTCAACTCCCGTGCGCTCTGCTCGGAGAGCGCAAGCGCTTCTGTTTGCGTGAGTGCGTTCATGACGCGGTCCCGAGGGCCGGCGGGCCGAAGTCGAAGCGCTGGCTCTCGTATGCTTCCACCAGCGTAACCAGCATATCGCGCTCGTCGGCCTCGGGCGTTTGCTCATCGGCCTGGAAAATGGACTCCAGCCGGCGAAAAGCCGCGGTCAGATCGTCGTCGTTGCGGATCGATTCAATCGTCATTTACGTTCTCCGCTTCGATGCGGTCATGGCGTGCCTAAACAGATATGATCATAGCAACCTGTGCACCGCGAGACAGCTATGAAGCACGCTACCTCCACCGAATTTCGCAATCAGGCGAAGCGCTATTTCGACATGGTCGAATCTGGCGAGACCATACGCGTCTTTCGCAATGGCAAGCCGACCGCCGACATCGTGCCAGTCGCTGCCGACCTGCCCTCCTGGAAGCGGCGTGCCGTGCAGCCCTTGGTGCTTGAGGGCGTCTCCATCAGTCGCGTGATTTTGGAAGAACGTGCGTCGGTCTGACTTGCCCCGCACCGCGACACTCACCCTGGCAGGCGGCGCCCGTATCATGTCGCAGCTTTTCACCTCACACCAAACGGGACACCCCATGCATGT
>JANNWA010000122.1:0-7632 GCA_031408275.1 Pseudomonadota bacterium | reverse complement strand
GATCTGGAAGGCCAACCCGAAGGTGGTCGAGGAACTGCAGCAGCGCGGTGCGCTGTTCGCGAGCGAATCCTACGTGCACAGCTACATGCACTGCTGGAGGCACAAGACCCCGGTGATCCTGCGCGCCACCATCCAGTGGTTCGCGGGCATGGAGAAGGTGCCTGGCTGGAACGGCGCGCAGCCCGGCGAATCGCTGCGCGCGACCGCGCTGCGCGGCGTCGAGAACACGCAGTTCTTCCCGGCCTGGGGCCAGGCGCGTCTGCACGGCATGATCGCCAACCGGCCGGACTGGACGCTGTCGCGCCAGCGGCAGTGGGGCGTGCCGATGCCGTTCTTCATCCATCGCGAAACCGGGCAGTTGCATCCGCGCACGCTCGAACTGCTCGAGCAGATCGCAAAGCGCGTGGAGAAGGAGGGCATCGAGGCCTGGCAGGACGTGAAGGCCGAGGATCTCCTCGGCGCGGAAGCGGCGATGTACGAAAAGGGTCGCGACACGCTCGACGTCTGGTTCGACTCGGGTTCCACCCATTTCACCGTGCTAAAGCGCTCGCACGCAAGCGAATCCTCCTTCCCGGCCGACCTTTACCTCGAGGGCTCCGACCAGCACCGCGGCTGGTTCCACTCATCGCTGCTCGTGTCCTGCATGATGAACGGCGTGCCGCCATACAGGGCGCTGCTCACGCACGGCTTCGCGGTCGACGGCGCCGGCAAGAAGATGTCCAAATCCAGGGGCAACACGGTCGTCCCCCAGGAGGTTTCCGGCACGCTCGGCGCCGAAATCCTGCGCCTGTGGGTGGCGAGCACCGACTATTCCGGGGAGCTGTCGATCTCGCAGGAGATCCTCAAGCGCGTGGTCGAGAGCTACCGTCGCATCCGCAACACGCTGCGCTTCCTGCTAGCCAACACGTCCGATTTCGACATCGCGAAGGATGCGGTGCCGGTGGCCGGCCTGGTCGAGATCGATCGCTACGCGCTGGCGCTGACGGCGAAGCTGCAGGACGAGATGGCTGCGGATTACGCGCGCTACCAGTTCCACCTGGTCGCGCAGCGGCTGCAGACTTTCTGCTCCGAGGACCTCGGCGCGTTCTACCTGGACATCCTGAAGGACCGGCTCTACACGGCCGCGCCGGGCTCGCATGCGCGGCGCTCGGCGCAGACCGCGTTGTGGCACATCACCTCGAGCCTCGTGCGGCTGATGGCGCCGATCCTGTCGTTTACCGCCGAGGAACTCTGGGCGGTGTTCAACGGACGAAGCAACAACCGCGAGGACGACAGCGTCTTCTTCCATACCCTGCATGCGCTGCCCGCCGTACCGGAGGCGGCTGCGCTGCTCGCACGCTGGGAGCGCATGCGCGCGATCCGGGCGGACGTGCGCCGGCAGCTGGAGGAGCTGCGCGCCGCGGGAAAGATCGGGTCGTCGCTGGCGGCGGAGGTCGATTTTCATGCGGACGCGGACGGCGCGGCGTTCCTCGCGAGCTTCGGCGAGGACCTGCGTTTCGTGCTGCTCACCTCGGCGGCGCGGGTACACGCCGCGGAAAAGGCGCTTGTGGAAGTCACGCCAAGCACGCACGCGAAGTGCGAGCGCTGCTGGCACTTCCGTCCCGACGTTGGGGCGGTCCCGGAGCATCCGACGATCTGCAGCCGTTGCGCGGGCAACCTGTCGGGCGCGGACGAGAAGCGCACGTATGCGTAGTGCGCGCCTGAAGCCCGCCTGATGCCTGCCTCCCCGAAACTGCGGCGCATCGCGCCGTGGCTCGCCCTTGCGGGCGCGCTGGCGCTCGCCGACCAGGCCACCAAGCTCATTGTGCTGGCGCGTTTCGCGCCGGGCGAGTCGCTGCCCGTGACGTTCTTCTTCGACCTCGTGCTCGTGTACAACAAGGGCGCAGCGTTCAGCTTTCTCGCCAAGGCCGATGGCTGGCAGACGCCGCTCCTCATCGGGATTTCGGTCGTCGCGATCTGCATCGTGAGCGTCATGCTCTGGCGCAATCCCTCGCGGCGCCTGCTCGACGCGGGCCTTGCGCTGATCCTCGGCGGGGCTGTGGGCAACCTCATTGATCGCGTCGCCTACGGGAAGGTCGTTGATTTCCTGCATTTCCACGCCTACGGCTGGAGCTATCCCGCGTTCAACGTGGCCGATTCGGCGATCACCGTGGGCGCGGCGATCCTGATCATCGAGAGTTTCATGGGGCACGAGACCGAGAAGGGCAGCCCATGAACGTCGGCCCGGGCAGCCACCTGACGCTGCACTACAGGATCGCGCTGGCCGATCCCCCGCATGCGGAGGTGCTGTCCACCTACGGCGGCAACCCCGCCACGCTGGTGCTCGGCAGCGGCGAGCTCGCGCCTTCGTTCGAGCGGTGCCTGATCGGCATCGAGGGCGGCGCACCGCGCGTGTTCATGCTCCAGCCGGAGGACGCCTTCGGCCGTTATCGAGACGAACTCCTCCAGCGCGTCCCGGCCAGCGCCTTTCCCGACAGCCTCGCCGTCGAGCCTGGACAGGTGATCGAATTCTCCGCGCCTGGCGGCGCGCGCCTGGCGGGACTCGTCAAGGCGCTCGAAGGGGCCGAGGCGCTGGTGGATTTCAACCATCCCCTCGCCGGGCGCCCCATCCGCTTCGAGGTCGAGATCCTCGCGATCCTGTGAATCCGATATTCGTGGCACCATAACCGCATGGATCTGAAATCAGCTACCGAGGCAGGCGCGGAAATCCTGCTGGCCAACCCGCGCGGGTTTTGCGCCGGCGTCGAACGCGCGATCGAAATCGTCGAGCGGGCGCTGGCCCAGTTCGGCCGTCCCATTTACGTGCGCCACGAGATCGTGCACAACAAGTTCGTCGTGGCCGACCTGCGCGAGAAAGGCGCGGTGTTCGTCGAGGAGCTCGCCGAGGTGCCCGCTGGAAGCACGGTTATTTTCAGCGCGCACGGCGTGTCGCAGGAGGTGCGCCGCGAGGCGGAATCGCGCGGCCTCAACGTGTTCGATGCCACCTGCCCGCTGGTCACCAAGGTCCACGTCCAGGTGGCCAAATTGCTCAAGAGCGGCCACGAGATCGTGATGATCGGCCATCGCGGCCACCCCGAGGCGGAAGGCACCATGGGCCAGTCGGGGAGCGGTATGCACCTGGTCGAGACGCTCGAGGACGTGGCGGGACTCCGGGTGCGCGATCCGGCCAAGCTCGCCTATGTCACGCAGACCACGCTTTCGGTCGACGACGCGCAGTTGATCGTCGCGGCGCTGCGGATGCGGTTCCCTGCGATCGTCGGCCCGAAAAAGGACGACATCTGCTACGCCACCCAGAACCGCCAGGACGCGGTCAAGTTCATGGCGCCGCAGTGCGACCTCGTGATCGTGGTGGGCTCGCCCAACAGTTCGAACTCGAACCGCCTGCGGGAAGTGGCGCAGGGCCGCGGCACGGAGGCTTACATGGTCGACAACGCGGGTGAATTGCGCGCGGAGTGGGTCGCGGGGAAGAAACGCATCGGTGTCACCGCCGGTGCCTCGGCACCCGAGGTGCTGGTCGATGCCGTCATCGCCCGATTGAAAGAGCTGGGCGCGCAGCGGGTGACGTCCCTGCCCGGCATCCAAGAGGACGTGGTCTTTTCCTTGCCCAGGTCTCTGGCCGTTTAGCACGTGTTCCCGGGCGGGTCCGTCCCCGGGAGTGTGACAAAGTTCCTCCCCGCCCGCCGCTCGTTCGGCGCTGCCTGCCGCTCGTCACCTTCCTCTGTCGCACGCGACGCGCCAGTCTTAGTATCCGTTCAGGGGCTGTGCGTACCGGTCGTGGAAGGTGCGCAGGGCCGCGGAAAAATGGCGGACGCGGCGGATATGCAATCAAACTTTCGAGGGCCAGACATGAACTTCAGCAGCCGTTTGATCCCATCCCGGCGCGCGGGCGGTTTTACCCTGATCGAACTGATGATCACGGTGGCCATCATCGCCCTGCTGGCCGCGATCGCCATACCGTCCTATTCGAGCTATGTGGTGAAGGCCAACCGAGCGGCGGCAAAGGCCTTCATGGTGTCGGTGGCCAACCGGGAGCAGCAATACCTCCTGGACGCGCGTGCCTACGGGGAAGTCACCGGCAACGCCCAGTTCAGCACCGTGCTCAACATGACTGTGCCCACGGAAATCAGCTCCATCTACACCTTCAGCGTCGCCTATGTCGGTGGGAATACCCGCACTTTCCTCATTACCGGCGCTCCGGTTGCGGGGAAGGCAAATGCGAGCGATGGCACGTTGACCCTGGACAATGCCGGGGCAAGGTTGCCTGCCGACAAGTGGTAGGCCTGCCCGCGCCCTGGCCATGAAAACCTGCCGAACCCCGCCACGCCGCACGACCGGTTTTACGCTGGTCGAGTTGATGATCGCGGTGGCGGTCCTTGGCATCATGGCGGCGTTCGCGGCCCCCACGTTCAAGGAACTCATGGACAACCAGCGAGTGAAGGGAGCCACTTTCGAGATGACCGCCGCCCTTACCGTTGCACGCAGCGAGGCGATCAAGCAGAACGGCGCCGTGACGCTCACTCCGGTGAGTGCAAGCACGGCATGGGCGAATGGCTGGTCGGTCACCGGCCCCGACGGGGCGGTCGTCGGCACGCAAAGCGCATACACCGGCATTACCATCACCGGGCCGACAAGCATCGTCTACAACCGCAGCGGCCGGGCGACCGCCGCGGTTACCCTGACGATCGCGAGCACCGATCCGGGCAGCACGCTTTCGCGCCGGTGCATCAGCGTCGGGCTGACCGGCCAACCCAGGAGCGCGACTTGCTGATGATGCCGAACCGAATCCACCGGTCGGCGGCGCCCGCGCGCAACCGGGGTTCGTCCATGCTCGAAATCCTGGTGACGATGCTCATCCTTGCGATCGGGATGCTCGGCCTTGCATCGCTTCAGGGCCATGCGCATACCGCCGAGCTCGAGTCCTACCAACGCGCCCAGGCGCTGGTCCTGCTGCAGGACATCAGCAGCCGGATGGACGGCAACATAACCAACGCCGCCGGCTATGTCACCACGGGCGTAGGCACCGGCGCGACCGACGCGTCCGATTGCACCACGCTCGCCTCGCGCGCTGCCACCGACCTGTGCGAGTGGAGCAAGGCGCTCAAAGGCTCGTCGGAAACCAAGGGTGGCAGCACCGTGAAGCAGGGTGCGATGATCGATGGGCGCGGGTGCGTGGCCGCCACTGCGGTCGCCAATGTGTACACGCTGTCCGTGGTCTGGCAGGGGCTGAACAAGACGTTCGCGCCTTCGTCCACCTGCGGGCAGAACCTCTACGACTCCGAGCTCACGCGGCGCGCTGTCACGATGTCGTTTCGTGTCCCCACCCTTTCGGGCAGCTAGGAGCCAGGGATGACCAGCATGACGAATCCAGCGCGCAGGCGCGATTGCGGCAGGTGGCGCGGCCGCCAGCGCGGCTACTCGCTCGTCGAGTTGATGATCGCCAGCACCCTCGGCCTGCTGATCCTCAGCACCATGATCACGGTGTTCGTCAACACTTCGAATACCCGCAACGAGGTCGACAAGGCGAACCGGCAGATCGAGAACGGCCGCTTCGCAGTGGATATGCTGAAGGAAGACATCCAGCTTGCCGCGTTCTACGGCGACTACCTGCCGACGTCCACCATCACCTGGACCACGCCGGACCCGTGCTCGCTCATCCTCAACAACATGGGGTTCACCGCGGGGAACGTCCCGGTGGGAATCTACGGTTACCCGGGGAGCGTCATCGCCGGCGCCACCCCCGAGACCCCCCCGAACGGCGTGAACGAGCCGAGCTGCCTGACCAACCGCAAGGCCGCCACGGACATCCTCGTCGTGCGCCGTGTGAGCACCACGCAGCTCAAGATCGACGCTGACGAGAACGGCACGCGCGACACCAACGTCACCAACGAGAACGGCGCCACCGGCGTGACCGTGGCTTCCCTGGGCAGGGGCTATTACTTCCAGGCTTCAAATTGCGCCGACACGCCGACGGAAGCGGCTTACGTGATGGACAAGAATCCCACGAGCTTCGCCCTGCACACCGTGAAGCCGACCGGCACGCCTTCCAGCTGCATGAACGGCGGGCTGACGCCCGTGAGGCAATACGTAGTGCGGATCTTCTACATTGCCACCTGCAACGACTGCACCGGCTCCGGGGACGGCATCCCGACGCTGAAGATGGTCGAACTGACTCCGGGGTCGGCCGTCTGCACGACCACGGCCACCGTTGCCTGCGGGTCCATGACCACGGTATCCATCGCCGAGGGCATCGAAAACCTGCAGTTCGAATACGGGCTGGACACCAACTCAGACGGCACGCCGGATTCCTATTCCGTCGCGCCGGCCGCCGCCGACTGGCCGAACGTGATGCTGGTGAAAGTGTTCCTGCTCGCGCGCAATACCGAACAAACGCCCGACCACATCGACACCAAGACCTACAGCCTCGCCTCGGACGGCGCCACGCTCAGCGGCTCGCCGTTCAACGACAAGTACAAGCGCCACGTATACGCGGCGACGGTGCGGGCCAACAACATCGCCAACCGGAGATGAATATGTACCCATCCAACCGACCGGCATCGAGTGCAGGCAAAGCGGGACGCGGCCAGCGCGGCAGCACGCTGCTGATGGCGCTGATCATGCTTGTGTTGCTCACGCTGATGGGCCTCGCGTCCATCAACACGGCCACCAGCAACCTCAAGGTGGTCGGCAACATGCAATACCAGCAGGAAGCGATCGGCGCGGCCCAGGCCGCGATCAACGTGGTTATGAGCAAGGGCAGCTATTTCTCCGACCCGTCCACCGCGCCGACCAGCCAGACGGTGGACGTGCATGGCGACGGGACGCCCGACTACACGGTCGCGCTCGCCCAGCCTTGCATACTCTCCACCAAGGACATCCTCGTCTCGGAGTTGTCGCTCACCAATGCCGACGACCTGCTGTGCCTGTCATCCTCCACCGTTAAGAACGCCGGCATCATGGGGCAGAACGTGGGCGCCTCGAAATCGGACTGCGCCAACGTCACCTGGAGGGTGACCGCCACGGTCGCCGATACCGGCAGCAAGACCAACGTCAGCCTGGTGCAGGCGGCGCGGCAGAAGATGGACCGCATCCTTGCCACGGCCTATTCGTCCGATGCGACCAAGCGCTGCCTTTGAACCGGGCGCAGGCGACGCCTTGAACAGTCCCCACAACGTTCACCTAGGAGCCATACCATGGCATTCCTGAAGATTGTCCGTAACGCAATTCTCGCCGCCGGCCTGCTTGTGCCGGCCGCCGCCCTTCCCGAGGACATCGACCTGTTCAAGGGCGGCACGCCCGTCACCGGGCAGAAGCCGAACGTCCTGATAATCGTCGACAACACGGTCAACTGGAACAGCAACGCCAACCACTGGCCGGGAGGCAAGCAAGCGCAGGAGGAACTCGAGGCGCTCAGCACGGTGATGGGCAGCCTGACCGGGGAAGTGCGCGTAGGGCTCATGATGCTCCACAACAGCGCCGGATATGTTCGCTTCGCCTTGCGCGACATGGACGAGACCAATCGCACGGGCTTCCAGCAGATGCTCGCCGGCATGGCGGCGAATACCGGCAGCAACGACGTGCCCACCTCGCAGGGCGATTACGGCGCGCTCATGTACGAGGCCGGTCGCGCGCGGC